>JAWOIM010000361.1:0-12994 GCA_046484685.1 Chloroflexota bacterium
ATCCGCTGTAAGTCAGAGCAGTAGCCATTTTGCCTGATGCCTAAGTCCATTTGCAGCAGATGTCCCCGTTCTAGAACCACATCCCCCGGCGCAGCGTGACCTACGGCCGAATGGGGACCACAGGTGACAATGGGGTTGAACGGCTTGGGCCAGGCATAGTCCAGCCCCATTTCATCCACACGATTCTGGACAAAGGCGGCAATCTGGCGCTGGGTCAGGCCGGGGCGGGCAAATTGTTCTGCCTCGTGGAAGAGGCTCTCGGTGGTTTCAATGGCCCGGCGCACCCGTTCAATTTCGGTCTGGCTCTTACGGCCGCGTACGGCGGCGATAATTTGTTCGGCCGACATGAGCCGGTCGAGATAGGGTGTGCCGTGCAGGTAGCCGCGCAGGGTGCGGTAGAGGCCGTGGCTCAGCCCGTCGGCCGACACGTCATTTTCCGAATAGTTGAGGGCAATCGTTTGGGGATCATACTGGCGCAGCGCGGCCAGCAAATGGTCGCGGATGCCTTCATGATAATCAATGACGGTGGCATAGGCCCCCAACTCACGCACGTTTTCGGCGTCATAATAACCAATAATGGCCTGATGGTTGCCCTTGCGGCTGAGCAGAAAGGCAGAATGCCAGGTGACATCCACCCCGATCAATTCCAGCACCGGGTCCGGGTTCATCGATGATTCGCGGGCAAAGGTGAGCCACAAATCGACGCCCAGTTCGTTGAGTATTTGGGTGGCCTGAGCCACTTTTTCTTGAATAAGTGTCGTGTCAACTGCTGCCATAATGTTTCGTATCCTAAAAATCAAGCCACTGCTGCTAATGCCATAAGACTTGCCAGGCGCGTTCCATGTATTGCTTGATCCGTTCTTGTTGATGCGGTTCTATACTCACAGTAAGATCATTATAACATATGTGGGCTGATAGTCCTGGTTAAATCAAGCCTTTTCGTAAGCGTTCAGACCTGACAGGTTTTTTGCCAGCGGTACACACTGGTATTTAGCTTCAAAACCTGTCAGGTCTCCAGAGAAGCTGAATGGTTACGCCTTTTCCACAACCGTCTGGTAAATAGCATCCAACTCTTCGTCTGAATAGTAGTAGATGACCACTTTGCCCTCACCTTTTTTACGACCGGGTTCGATATTGACCCGCGTGCCCAGCGAATGCTCAAACTGGGTAGCCAGGTCGGCCAGTTCAGGTGAGAGTTTGGGCGCTGTGGTTTTGGGCTGGGGTTTCTTTTCGGCCAGCAGATTATCAACCAGGACCACGGTTTGACGGGCGCTGAGGCCCAGCCTGACCACCTGATTGGCAGCCATCATCTGCTGCTCGGCAGTGGGTAGGCGCAGCAGTTCGCGAGCGTGCCGGCCGCTGACGTGCCCATCGAGTATGGCCTGCTGCACCGGCTCAGGCAGCTCCAAAATACGGACCAGGTTGGCAATGGTGGAGCGGGCTTTGCCTACTCGTTCGGCCACGTTGGCCTGGGTTAAGCCGAAGTCGTCCATGAGCTGCTGGTAGGCCAGCGCTTCTTCCAGGACATTGAGGTCGGCCCGCTGGATATTTTCAATGAGCGCCAGTTCCAGCATGGCCTGGGGAGTGGCTTCTTTGACAATAACGGGAACTTCGGTGTGGCCGGCCCGTTGGCTGGCCCGCCAGCGGCGCTCACCGGCAATAAGGATATAACGGCCGTTTTCTTCGGTGACAATCAAGGGCTGAATCAGGCCATGCTGGGCAATTGAAGCCGACAATTCCGCCAGCTTCTCATCATCCATCACCGTGCGCGGCTGGCGCGGGTTGGGCGTAATCGCTTTCACGGGAACCATCTTGATGCCTTGCTGGCTGCTCTCTTCCGGGCTGTCTGACCCCGGAATGAGGGCACCCAGGCCGCGTGGCCCCAGGCCGCTTTTTCGTTTACTCATGGACTTTGTCCCCTTTGATTAATTCAGTCACTAATACCTGATAGGCCAGGGCGCCCGGCGAACTGGGGGCATAGACGCCAATCGGCTGACCGTAACTGGGGGCTTCGCTGAGGCGAATGTTGCGCGGCACAATGGTACGAAACACCTTGCCGGGGAAATGTTTGCGGACCTCTTCCACCACTTCACGGCTGAGGTTGGTACGGCCGTCATACATCGTCATCATCAGCCCACGAATGCTCAAATCAGGATTAAGGTATTTGCGTACCAGTTCAATCGTTTGCACCAGTTGGGCTAATCCTTCCAGAGCCAGATATTCACACTGCACAGGGATAATTACCCCATCACGGGCGGCCGTCAGGGCATTGACCGTGAGCAGGCCCAGGCTGGGGGGGCAGTCGATGAGAATGTAATCGTAGGGTGCCGTTTGCACCGTGCCGTTTATCTGCGCCAGGCCCTTCTGCAACCGGTATTCTCGCCCAATGGCATTTACCAACTCTACCTCAGCCCCCGACAGAGACGGATTAGACGGCAGCATGTGCAAATTAGGCAGATCGTGGTCATAGACAACTTCAGCAAAGGGGGCTTCTTCCAGCAATAAATCATACACTGAGTGGGGCAGCTCATTTTTGTTGATCCCCAAGCCAGAGGTGGCATTGGCCTGAGGATCGATATCAACGATCAGCGTGCGCCGGCCACTGTCGGCCAGAAAAGCGCCCAGATTAATAACGCTGGTTGTTTTACCCACGCCCCCTTTTTGATTGACTATGGCATAAATTTTGGTCATAAATGTTTCACGTTTCGCCCATCACATTTCTTATATGTTCAATTTTAGCCGCCAAACCCCGTTGTGTCACTGATTGCGCCGCTAATTGGTTAGCAAAGCGGGCTGCTTCCCAGGGATTGCCGGCCGTTTGCTGCAGACGAATCAGAAAAGCAGCAGCGAATACATCGCCGGCTCCTGTCGCCTCGACCTCGATGACGGAAGGCGAAGGGATGTGGCGACTCTCGTCGGCTATAAAGATGGTACAGCCTTTTGCCCCTTGTGTCAGTACCAGCAGCGGGGCCAGTTGCCGGTAGCGAGCCAGCACAGCATCATCAGGCAAGTCCTCGTCGCTGAGGATGACGGCCCCGGCCTGGGGCAGCAGTTGTTCGGCCGCTTGCCAGGTACAGGGATAGATACGGCCGTTTTCATCCCAACAGCGCAGCCAACCCTGAGGCGTAATGCCGACCAGACTAAACTTAAACAGGCTGACTATATCACTTTCTAATTCATTGGCCAGGGGTGCCAGGTGCACAATAGCAGGGCGCTGCCAGGTTGATGGTACATCAGCAACGGTTATCAGATTGGCGCGGCCGTGCAAATATTGGATGCGTCCTCTCTCTGTATAAATATTTTGAAAGGTAGTCGTTTCAGCCGCCGGGACGGTTTTTACCTGGACGGTCGGCAAGGCTGCATGCCAATCGAAATCGGGAGCGGCGCTGCTGACAACGGCCGTTTTGCAGCCCAGTACGGCAGCCACGCGACCCGAATAAGCCACCGTGCCCCCCGTCACCCGGCCACCTGGTATAATATCTTGTGTAATATGGCCAATGGCCAGGTAATCAATTTCAGTCACGCTACCGATTCTACCTAATTCACCCCACCTGTGACAAATACCCCTCTCCTATTGCCAAGATTGTTATTCATCGTTACTATTGACGATATGGGAAACAAATCGTTACGGCAGCGTTCCTTATTTTCGTGGCCCCAGATATTGGCCTTATTGGCCATCTTGGCCACCCTCCTAATCGCTTTAGATCTTAACCGGCGGGCTGAAGCCGGCCGCCAGGTGGGTGCCGGCGAAGATGTGCTGCACCAGCAGATAGATCTGGAAACAACCCGTCAGGTAGAACTGCAAGCAACGCTCGACTACGTTCAAAGCGAAGATTATACCGAGGCCTACGCCCGCAATGAGGGGGGGCAAATTCTCCCCGGCGAAAAGCGTATTGTACCACTCTTCATTGAAATAACGCCCACACCTACACCCCGACCGACCCCGACGCCAGATCCGGCCGCGAATGCTGAACCGTGGCAGGCCTGGTGGCAGCTTTTGACCGATGTCCCACAGCCATCACGGTAAGGCTTTTACTATTAATCTTTCCATTCACAGGGGTTACGCAGTTGCCAAACTACAAAGGTCTGCGAGACTTTTGTAGTCTCTCTGGATGTGCGTAAGTCGTAATTGATACAAAAGCAAGCGCCATATGTTGTTTTCATATTTTGCCATACTATTAAGTAGTGTTGCCGCCCTCGGCTGGCTGTCGCCCAGAAAAGAGGGCCGGGGATCGCTGGTTACAGCCCTCTATCTGTTGGCCGGGCTGAGTCTGATAGGGTTTCTTTTGTCGCTTTGGCAGCCTATGCTCCACCCTTTGTTTTTCAGCGCTGGTCAGCTATTAGGTTGGGCCATTTTGCTGTGGGGTATGTCAGTTAACTGGCGCTGGCTGGCACCCGGTCTGTTGGCAGCCGCATTGCTGAGCCTGTGGCCTCCTCTGGTAGAACAGGCCGCCTGGGGCTGGGGGCTGGCGGCGTCTATTCCTTTTGCGGTGGCCTATTATAGTCAGCCAGGCCACCGCCAGCTCAACGTCCCCATTCTGGCCCCCACCAGCCGCCGGCGAACGCGGCTGCGCCAGGTGGCAGGCAAATTATCTCCCCAACAGGTTGAATCAGAAAGGCCGGTGCTAGAAAGCCTCACTGACGGCATTTTGATTACCGGGCAGGAAGGGCTGACAGTGTATGTCAACCAGGCCATGGCCGCTATTTTGGGCGAGAGCAGCGAGGCGTTAATCGGGCAGCCGGTCACTGATTTGCTTTCCCATTTGCCCATGCTGAATACAGTTGATGTAGGTCGGCAGTTGAACCAGTTTGAGATGAACGGCCGTATTATTCAAGGCCGCATGAACATCATCTATGATCGGGAAGGATCGGCACAGGGCACCGTGGCCATCATGCGCGACGTTACCGAATCTTCTAAAGCCCGACAGGTGCGCGACACATTCCTGGCTACCGTGTCTCACGAATTACGTACCCCGCTGACTTCAATTAAAGGGTATGCCGCTATGCTCGACAGCGGTTCAGGCGATGAGCTAAACACCAATCAGCGTGCTTTTATAGACATCATCGAGCGTAACGTCAACCGTATGGTCCAATTGATCAACAGCCTCATTTTTGCCTCTACGATCAAGGGGGGCAAACTGGAATACGGGGCGGGCCAAACGGATTTGTCGCAACTCATCAACCAGATTGCACGAGAAATGCAGCCTCGGGCCGCTTCTTTAGGGATCCGTATCACCATTGATTTGGATGAAACCCGGCTGCAGCCGATTGAGATGGAACCGATACACATGTCCACCATCCTGGAGGAACTGATAACCAACAGTACTAAATTCAGCAAAAAGGGGGGCGAAATTCACCTCCAGGCTACGATGGAATATGATGAAGCCGATGAGCTGGAGTTTGCTGTGGTCAGCATCAGTGATGATGGCATCGGTATTGCACCCGACGATCAGCCGAATATTTTTGATGAGTTTTACCGGCCCGACATACATGAAACGCAGATTCGTTCAGGAGGAATTGGTATGGGGCTAACCATTGTGCGCGGGCTGATAGATGCCTATAACGGCCGTATCTGGTTCCAAAGTACTACTGATGTGGGCACGACCTTTACCTTTATCATACCCCGCCACCGTCCCGACGTCGTCTCCTTTGACCCGCCCCTACCTCCGGCCTGACCTATATTAACCAGCCAACCAGCGTTCCTATAACCCGCTATTTGCCATTCAACTTTACATATGCTAAGATATGCTCCATTAAGGTTTACATATTATTTTTTATTGCATCATGGTTTACATTGTTGTCCCATAAATTCAGGTCGCCATGTTGCCACCCAATTCACTGCCAAACAGGCAAATTCTTTGTAAAGGGATAAAAACATGAATCGTAGGACGCTTGCTATCCTCATTCTTGTCATCGGCATTGTCCTGTTGTCCATCGTGGGCATCGTCTATGTCTTTCAGCAGGACGACCCCCAACCCCCACCACCTGTAACAGAAACCAACGGAGAAGAAAATGGCTCTCCCATTGTAAGTGAGCCACCGGCGCCTGTGCCCTCCGATTTGATAGAAGTGGTGGTGTCTGTGCAAACAGTGCCGCGTGGCTGGCAATTTACAGAAGCTGAACTGGTTACCGATTTACGCCTGACCGGTGACGTGGATCCTAACGTTATTGTCAACATAGAGGATGTCGTGGGTTTGTATGCCCGCACCGATATTTATCAGGGGGCTACGCTGACGCGTGATATGTTAGCCAATGACATTACTCAGGTTGGCCTGGATGAATTTGGACCGGCCTCGCTCATCCCCTCCGGTTTTATCGCCTCGACCGTACCTCTAAACCGGCTGTCGGGCGTGGCTTATGCGCTGCGAGAAGGGGATTATGTAGACATTATGGTCACCTTCTTCTTTTACCAGATTGATGAGGAGTTCCAGACCTATCTGCAAAATTCGGCCGTTTTCTTTTTGGAAGAGGTCATTCAAGCAGTAGAAGAAGGTGAAGAAGCCGAAGCAGCCATTATGCCAGAATTGATTATCCTCGATCAGTTCGGCCGTTTTGAAAGACTACCCAATGGGGACATTGCCCATATCGGTCCTTCAGAACAACAACGGCCGATCCCTGTTTCCATGGTGCTGCAAAACGCCCGCGTTATTCAGGTAGGTACCTACAGTCCGGCCGATGTGCCCCAGGCACCAACCCCCACGCTTGACCCAGAAGATCCTGATGCAGAAGAGCAGCCGGAAGATTTTGTGCCCCCAACACCAGCGCCCGACTCTATTTTGGTGGCCCTTTCACCCCAACAGCAACTGCTTCTTAAATATGCGGTTGAATCCAACGCCAATATTAGCTTTGCTTTGCGGGGCACCAATGACAACCAGCTTTACGCTATTGAAAATGTAGACGTAGATTATTTCTTGCGCCGCTTCGGCATTGAAGAACCGCAAAATTATACTTTTTCCGTTGACAGAATGGTTATCACGCCAACGCCGACGCCAACGCCGGTACCATAAAACTGAGTGTTATCATGAATAGAAGAACGTTTATTCTCTTGATTCTCGTCTTTTTCGTCCTGGCTGTAGTTGTGGTCCTGTTTGTTGCCCTGCAAACAGGTGGGGGCTTGCTCAGTTCATTCGTAGGTAATGATACCCCCACCACCATTGTTGTTGAGGGAGAATCAAATGACAATGATGTGTCGGGTATGCCGCGAGAACCACTGCCAGAAGCCACACCGGCGGTGACGTTAATGCCGGTGGTGGTTACGATTACTGATTTACCCCCCGGTACACGTCTTACGCCCGACCTGCTGCGTATTGAAAATCGACCCAGTACTAATATTGCCCTGGTAGGTGGTGTTACGTTTAGCGAGATTGAGGACCTGACGGGACGACTTATTAAAGTCCATATTCCCCGTGGTGAAGCGGTTCTGGATCCCATGCTGGCTTTAAACATCAGCGACCTGGCCAATCTTGGCTCCGATCTGGCACTGTATATCGACCAGGGAAATGTGACCATTGCTTTCCCCATCGACCGCTTCACCGGAACTTCTTTTGCTATGCGTCCCGGAGATCTGGTGGATATCATGATGACCGCTCGTATGGTCAGAACCGATTCTGAATTTGGCTCCCAATTGCCAAATACCACCCGGCGCGTTATTCAATCCTTGTTGTTAGAAGGACAGCAGTTTCTTTTCCCCGAAATCCCACAGGGTCGCCTGGAGTTCATTGACATAATTGGACAAACGGCCGAAATTATTCCCAGCTCTGTGGCCGTCGGGCCACAAGACTTTGCCCCTGGCGATCCTATTCCCAAACGGGTAACACAATTAACCATTCAACAGGCCAAAGTCATGTGGGTGGGCTCCTGGCGCGATCCAGAACCGGCCATTGATGTTGGCCCTGACTCTACCCCAACCCCTATTCCAGTGCGTTTGATTGAACTGCCTGATGTGGTGTTGCTGAGTATGCCTTTGCAAGATGCACTGGTGCTAAAGTGGGCAATGGAACGGGGTGTCTTTATTAATCTGGCCTTACGTGGGCCTAATGATCGGGATATTTATAATACGGTGTCTATTAGCTTGCCCGATATTATTAATCAGGGCGCATTGGTTGAACCACGCCCCTCAGAGTTTGATTTCCACCCGCGGGCTGACCAGGTGCCGGTACCTACCCTACCAGCCGTGGAAGGTGATACATTTGTGCCATAGGTGCTTAGTTTGAGTGATAGAAAAACGGCCGATCACCTTCCCCCAAACTACAACCCCGCCGATTATGAGCGCCCCTCTGTCACTGTTGATGTGGTCATCTTTACCCTGGTAGATGATGACCTCAAGGTGCTGCTCATCAAACGGAAAAATCCCCCCTATGCCAATGTGTGGGCCATTCCCGGTGGCTTTGTACGTATAGAAGAGTCACTGGAAGAAGCAGCCGCCCGCGAACTGGCCGAAGAAACGGCCGTAACCAATGTCTACATGGAACAACTGTATACCTTTGGTGCCCCCGATCGCGATCCACGCACCCGCGTAATTACCGTCGCCTATTTTGCCCTGGTTCCGTATGATGCGGCCGACCATCGCCCTGGTGATGACGCGGCCGAAACAGGCTGGTGGTCGATGTTTGACCTGCCAGAACTGGCCTTTGACCATGACCAAATATTGCAGTATGCGCTGACACGGCTGCGCTATAAATTGGAATATACATCGGTAGGGTTTCGCCTGCTGCCGGATATGTTTACCCTATCTGACCTACAGCAGGCGTATGAAACAATCCTGGGTGAAGATCTCGACAAACGCAATTTTCGACGCAAGATTTTAGGGGCGGGCATTTTAGAAGAAACAGGGCAAAAAGATCGCCGGGGAGAAGGCCGGCCGGCCATGTTATACTGCTACCGGGAAGATGCCACCACCGAAGTAAAAACAAGACGATTGTTTCCGTAAGTCGGTAGTCGGGGAAAAATAACTAATGGTCAAATTAATTATTTTCTCCCCCCACTCCCCAACCCCCATTCCCTACGTCACCCAAAGCGATTTGGTCAATTCCGCACCCAGGACAATTTCATCCCGCTCAATACGCAGGCGCATGGGGCCATTAAAGGGCGCCCGCCCCACAATTTCAAAGGGAACACCCGGTCTAACGCCCAGACTGGCAAAATATTTTAGCTTTTCCGGCTCGTGGGTACGGACGCGGCTAAAGGCCCCTTTATGGCCCACGTTTAAATTCATGATACAGGTATCGGTAATGTCGGGCAGATGGCCGTCGGCATAGGGAATGGGTTCGCCGTGAGGGCAGCGTTGAGGATTTCCAGCCATTTCGGCCATGCGCTCGGCAATAGGCTGCGTCAGACCGGCCCCCAGCGCGTCGGCATGTTCGTGGACTTCATCCCAATCAAATCCCATAACATCCACCAGAAAAACTTCGAGAATGCGGTGCCGGCGAATCTCTTGCAGCGCCTCTTCACGCCCCAGGTCGGTTAATTCAACGCCCTGGTAGGGCACATGCTTGACATAGCCGGCATTTTTCAGCCGTTTTAACATGCGGGGTACGGCCGGCGCAGAAACATCAAGCCGTTCGGCCAGATTGGTTGTGCTGACAGTGGGGTTATCTTCTTGCAGGCGGTAAATTTCAGCCAAATATTCGCGCATGGCGGCGCTGGGTTCCATCTTCTTGCTCCTCAACACTTTTTATCATAATTATGATAATATCTGATAAAAGATGACAGTGCCAATAAAATTGCCGACGAATTATAAAGATTACCGGCCGTTGGCCAACGGCCGTTTCTCCGCTACAATCTTGTTTATGAGCTACAAGAATACTGTGATTTGCCAGCATTTGCACAAATCGTTTGCTGATACACCGATTATTTGCAATATTTCCTTTACTATTAAACAAGGTGATATTCTGGCTTTGCTTGGCCCTAGCGGCTGCGGCAAAACCACTACGCTGCGGCTGATTGCCGGGTTTGAATCTCTGGATAAAGGATATATTGAGATAAACGGCCGTACCGTTGCCGATGATGGCTTTAGCCTACCCCCTGAAAAACGACGGGTAGGCATGGTTTTTCAAGATTACGCCATCTTTCCCCACCTTAGTGTAGCCCAAAACGTGGCCTTTGGCCTGGGGCGCGGCCCCCAAGCCAATGAACGCACGGCTACCATGCTGCAAATGGTAGGATTAGCCAACCAGGGCACAAAAATGCCCCATGAACTGTCAGGTGGTCAGCAGCAGCGTGTGGCTTTAGCCCGTGCGTTGGCTCTGGACCCGGCCGTGGTGCTGCTGGACGAGCCTTTTTCTAACCTGGATACAGCGCTGCGCCAGCAGGTGCGGCGCGAGGTAAAGGATCTGTTAAAACAGAATGAAGCCACAGCCGTTTTTGTTACCCATGATCAGGAAGAAGCGCTCTTTTTAGGTGACCAGATCGCCGTGATGAATAAGGGACTCATCGAACAATTAGGCACACCTGAAGAAATTTTCCACCGGCCACGCACCCGCTTTGTCGCCGAATTTATGGGGAAAACGGATTTTGTGCCGGGCCAGGTAAGCGGCCAGGGCATTGAGACGGCTTTGGGCCGCCTGCCCCTGCCACAGCCTCATCCGGCCCTCTCAGCGGGTACCGCTGTTACGCTGGCCATACGACCGGATGATGTGGCCCTGACGGCGGCCAACGGCGATGATGCGGGCAACGGCCGTATTATTTCCCGTCAGTTTACCGGCATTGCCTATATTTACCAGGTGCGTCTCAACGACGGCAGCCTGATTCATAGTTGGCAGTTTCACACCCTTAATTTGCCGCCAGGAACGGCCGTGCAGGCCAGCCTGCGTCCTGACCATACGGTGACCGCCTTCCACGGCGACAGAGCGATTTGAGAACGGTACGTAAAATCCCTACGCCCTACGAAACCAGCGGCACTAATTCGGCCACCGTTGTTTCAATCAGATCGACCAGTTCAGCCAGCATAGCCGTATCAAAACGAAACTCGGCTCCGGCCGCGGCAAAGAGATCGGGCAGGGTTTGTGTGCCTCCCAGAGCCAGTGCCTGTCGATAAGCTTGCAAAGCGGCCGCCGGATCGGTCAGGCTGTTGCGCCAGACCTGTAAGGCACCCACCTGAGCCATGCCATACTCAATGTAATAAAAAGGTGCCTCAAAAATATGGGGCTTTCGCTGCCAGCCACTTACCCGACTATCTTCAAACCCATTCCAGTTAATTCCGGGCATAAAACGCTGCCACAAGGCATCCCAGGTGGCGTCACAACGGTCGGCGCTGGCGGCCTGCTCAGGATGAGTATACACCCAATGCTGGAAGGCATCGACAACGGCCATGTAAGGCAGGAATTTCAAAATGCCTTCCAGATGCTCAATGCGGGCGCGAGCCAGTTCGTCCGGATTGTAAAAGCTGCCGTTGGCCTTCGTCAAGTAAGGCGCAGCCAGCAGCTCCATTGACATGGAAGCAACCTCGCAAAACTCCATGGGAACCTGGATCTCGCGCTGCCAAATAAGCGGCAGCGATTCTGATTCAAAGATGTGGAAAGCATGACCGGCTTCATGCAGCAGCGTTTGTACATCGTCGTGGATGCCCACCCCGTTCATAAAGATAAACGGCCGTTTTCGCAGCGCAAATGTGGTGCAGTACCCGCCCAACGCCTTGCCCGGCCGCGTTTCCAGGTCGAGCAAATTTTCTTCACCCATTATCCGGAAATAACCGGCCAGCGTCTCATCTACCTGCTCAAAGACTCGCAGGCTGCCGTCAAAAAGCTGCTCTTGCCCCTGGTAGGGCTTTAGCGGCTGCTGACTATAGCTGTCTACATCCACATCCCAGGGGCGCAGATCCGGCAGGCCCAGTCTTGCCCGCTGCCGTTCATATACGCGGGCCGCGGCGGGAACAACGACAGATTCAATGGCTTCGTGGAAAGTGTAACAATCGTCAGGGGTATAATCAAAACGGCCGTATTCCTGGAATATATAGGCCCGATAATCCGGCAAACCGGCATTGTGGGCTACCTGGTGGCGGTGACGCAGCATCCTGGTATAAAGCTCGTTGAGCGGCTCTCGCTCCTCCAGCCACAAATCCATAATCGTGTGCCAGGCCCGTTTCCGCACTGCCCGCTCCGGATCCCGCAAAAAGACCCCCAACTGGCTCAGGTTTTTTGTTTGCCCATCCCACTCCGTTTTCAAGCCGCCCGTAATTTTGTCATACTCATTGCTCAACCGGGCCAATTCCGTCAAAATAGGCACATTCTCGTCACGAAACAGGGCCGCTTCGGCTTCAAGCTGGCGCAGCATCAGGGCGATGTCGGCGTCGGGCAGGTTGAGAGCCAACAGCCGCTTTTTCAACGACTGCTCGGCTACCTTTACCTGGGGCGAGACGTTGTTGACCAGGTCCAGGTAAGCCTGCTCTTTTTCAGCATCGGTGGTGTCCAGCGTTTTTTCAACGTAGATAACCGAGCTGGCTTCGCCCAGCAGCTCTTGCAGATGAGACCAGTCGGCCAACCAGGGGCGAACGGTGTCAGGGGATAACGGCCGTTGTTGCAGTTCCTCGTAAAATGGCTGAAACGTGGCCCATTCACGGGCATTAATTGCTTCAATTGTTGTGGGATACGTTACGTGGGTCATAGCACCTTGCCATAGAGTTGAAAAGTGGGCACCTGTTCAACTTCTATGCTCCTTATGTCAATAATACAAAAAAAGCCCTTGCACTGAAGCAAGGGCTTGACGATTTAACAAAAAGGCGACGACCGGATTCGAACCGGTGAATAGGGGTTTTGCAGACCCCCGCCTTACCACTTGGCCACGTCGCCATAAAAACAAGCGGCAGACCAGCAAGCCTGCCGAAAGTGTCTATCAGAGCGGGCAACGAGATTCGAACTCGTGACCTTCTCCTTGGCAAGGAGACGTTCTACCACTGAACTATGCCCGCATACCAAAACATTCTAGTGCCAGGACCCAGACTCGAACTGGGGACACCTGCATTTTCAGTGCAGTGCTCTACCAACTGAGCTATCCCGGC
>JAWOIM010000382.1:0-2890 GCA_046484685.1 Chloroflexota bacterium
GCATTTGAAGACGGCGATTCGGCCACCATATTATGCAAGATAGAGTGCCTTTGCCTGAACCGGTTAATGCTTGATCTGTTCATCAGGATTGGGCACGCATTGGTAATTCCCTAGAAATATTGACCCATATTAATATCGGATGTGCTATAATTTTCTTTATCCGATACCGATATGGAGCGCATGATGCTAGAAACACGTTTGTTACAGCGAATTCAGGACAAAAAAGAGCAGTTGGATAAGCTACGGCCGTTACCCACAGCCGCCGTGCGCCGTCTCAACGAGCAGTTGACCATTGAATGGATTTACAATTCGAATGCCATTGAGGGCAGCACGCTGACCCTACGAGAAACCCAGTTGATTCTGGAACAGGGCATCACTATCGGCGGCAAGAGTCTGCGTGAGCATTTTGAAGTGATTAACCATCTGGAAGCGATCCGGCTGGTGGAATCGCTGGCCCGACAGCAAACGCCAATTTCGGCTTTTTACGTACGCCAGCTACATGCGCTGCTTCTGGCCAAGATTGACGATGAGAATGCGGGGCAGTACCGTAATTTGCCGGTACGCATTGTGGGAGCAGCCCACGAACCGCCGCCGGCCTGGGATGTTTCGGCCCAGATGGATGATTGGGCTGTTTGGCTGCAAGAACAGGAAGGACAGTTGGAGATTGTAGCCCTGGCGGCGCTGGCCCATCACAAACTGGTGGCTATTCATCCCTTCCTTGACGGCAACGGCCGTACTGCCCGCCTAATCATGAATTTGGTGCTGCTGCGGACCGGCTACCCCCCGGCCATTATCGCCCGCGTCAACCGCCGGCAATATTACCGGGTGCTGGCCCAGGCCGACAGCGGTCAGGCAGCACCGCTGGTTAATTTTGTAGGCCGGGCCGTGGAGCGCAGCCTGACGCTTTATCTGGAAGCCTGCACGCCACAAACCGCACCAGCAGCGGCCGAAGATGAATGGATAGCATTGCGCCAGGCGGCTGAGCTGGTGCCGTACAGTCAGGATTACCTGAGTTTGCTGGCGCGCACGGGCAAACTGGAAGCGATAAAGCGAGGCCGCATCTGGCACACGACGCGGCAAGCTTTGGCCGCCTATGTGGAGTCGGTAGGGAAAGGTAATGCTTTTTAGCTAGGATAGCGCCGGTTCACCTTCTTTTCTCATCTTTACACCGCGCAGGGCCAGAAATAGCGGAATCTCGGCATTAGCCAGTTGTTCAGCCCGGTTATTTTTCGATTCTCTCAGTGCTGCTCCCATCGGTATCTCTCTTATCTGCTCTACCAGGCAGCCCGCTGTGACCAGGCCGTTGATGTAGGCTTGTAGGGGACGGTGAAAACTGCGGGTAGTGCCGGTCTGTGCCCCGTCGTAGGGCTTCATGGGGACCGGCAATGGCGTCAGGTAACGGTCTACGCGCCGGTAGCGCAGCTTGCGGTTGGCATCGTAGCCCCACCCACTTTGCCGGGGAATGCGGAAACAGGGATGGGTCATCAGAATAAGCAGACGACCGTTTGTTTTCAGGGCCCAGGTTGCCGAGGCCAGCACCTCTGCCAGTGGGTCCATGTCTTGAATGCTCAGTAGAAAAACGGCCGTGTCAAAACTGCCGGCTGCCAGTGGACCTATAGTATGCAGGTGGCGAGCATCACCGCGCAAGAAACGAACGTTCTGTTGCCGGCCGTGATGGGCTTCGGCCCGTCGTAATAGACGGCGGCTGGCGTCTACGCCGGTATAGTGGGCCTGGGCGGCTGCAACATAGGGCGCCAACACGCCTTGTCCGGCACCGATGTCAAGTATTTGCTGGTCGGGCTGCAAATCCAGCAGTGGCAAAAGGGCCGGAATCGCCACCTGGCGGTGATAGCGGCTGCCGTGCGGGCCAACCCAGCCGTCATACCAATCGGCAACCGGGTCCCAACTGGTGGGCACGTGGGTGGTCAAAGAGTTTGCATTTGTTTTGTGTCGTTTGGCGTTCATGACATCTCCTCCAAATTTACTACTTTCTATGTGGTGGTAAAGGTGTAATGGTGAGGAGGCAGTCGTGTCGGGGACGCTAAAAGCGTGTTGTGGGGCCTGGTGTTTTCAAGGGAGGGAGAAAACAAAACGGCCGTGGGCATGGTCCCTACGGCCGTCTTTTCTACTTGGTAGCAATAAAAAAACCGCAGGGCTGGAAGCACCTGCGGTCAGAATTCAGTAGCAGTTTGTTACCGTTTCATTCATTCGACCTGGAACACCCCAGCAAAGCAACCCGGCACGGCTGCCAATAAGCCGTGCAAGTGTCGTAATCTTTGGCTGGTGCAAATCCAGATCATCATGGGTAAATTTCTCTTGCTGCTGTTTGTCTCACAATTTGTGGACAAAGCGTAACATAGCTGCGCTGGGAGGTCAAGGGAAAATTTAGGAGAAACAATCTATTATTTATACAATCAGATGCAGTTCTACCACAGCACGGCAGCTTTCTGCTCAGACGGAGAAGGCTACCCTGCGTGCCCTGAAAAGGTTCGACTATGACCACAAGAAATTCAACCAGCCCCCGCGGCAATGACCTGTTCCGGCAAATCCAGCTACCTGACAATGAAGCAGTCTGGGATGTCACCTATTGGGACGCCTGGTATTTAATCATTTTGCTCACGAAGTACGAGGGTGATTGGCAGGCGATGCTCCACCAGTTCCGGTCCGACCACGGTATAGGCTATGCGCGGGAAACGGCCGAAGCCAAATTAAGCCATTTCACCCACCTCCTCCGAGGAGTGGGAACGCGGCGGGGTAATCCGTGGGCGTGACGAGACGCAGCCACACCGGATCGTGCATTTGCGCCGCGCCGCGCGCGCCGAACCTCTGCTGCACACGGTATTCGAGAATGGCCGGCAGTCTGAACGCGCACCCGTCACGGCGATGCGCC
>JAWOIM010000386.1:0-9648 GCA_046484685.1 Chloroflexota bacterium
GGTCTGTATAACATTGCCTTTTTTGCCGGAGCCGCAGCCGGGGCAGTGCTGGGTGGCTGGTTGACCGACCTGGTTGGCTACCAGGGTGCCTTCACAGTGGCCACCCTATTGAGTTTGCTAGGGGCAATAGCGGCCTGGTGGCTTTTGCCGGAAACATTTGGCACTCGAACAACCCTCCGTCTCCCAACCCCTACCCCTACCCCCCAATCCCCAATCCCTACCCCCCAGCCTCCAGCCCGTCCCTGGGGCCAAATTATTTCCGCCATCAGTCTCATGGCCGTCAACCGGCTGGCTATTCCCGGCATTCTGCTGGCAACATTCGGCCATTATCTACTGGAAACATTCGGTGATGAGATGGTGCTGGCCAGCCGCAGCCTGGGCATTGCCACGCTGACGGGCTTGGGACTAGGCAGCATGACGATTTTATCAATGGTGTTTGTCTGGGTAACAGGCCGGCTGTCAGACCGCTCGAGCAACCGCTGGCAAATGGTCACGGCCGGTTTGCTGCCGGGGGTTGTGGGTTTTGGCCTGCTGCTGTGGGCCACACCCTGGGCGGTGTTGATCGGCATGCCCTTAACGGCCGTGGCCAGCGGTAGTAATCAAGGATTGGCTACAACCCTCATTGGTGATCTGGTGAGGGAAGGGGAACACGGCCGTTTTCTGGGTATCCTTTTTACTGTTGGCGATCTTAGCAGCGCCATTGGCCCTCTGCTGGCTTTCTGGCTGTTGACCTGGGTCAGTGTGGGCTGGCTTTATGGAGGCGTGGGGCTGTTGTTTGGCGGAATGCTGCTGGTGGCAGCGGGCTGGACGCTGCGCTAATTACAAATGACGAATTACGAATTATGAATTGTGAAGGAATGCCCTTATAATTACAGGTATGATAGAACAAGAACATATTTTTACCGAACCAACTGATCCCCTACCGTCCGTGACCCTTGCCGATTTGCCGCCTCGTTTGCAAGAAGCGGTCCAGGCGGCCGGCTGGACGGCACTGACTCCCGTTCAGTCCAAAGCGATGCCCTACCTGTTTGCCGGCCGGGATATGATGGTCCAGGCCCGTACCGGCAGCGGCAAAACGGGTGCGTTTGCCATGCCTATTTTAGAGCGGATTAACCCGCTGGAAGAGAACTGCCAGGCCCTTATTCTGGTCCCCACGCGCGAGCTAGCCCGCCAGGTTACAACCGAAACCGAGATGTTAAGTCGTAATCGAGAGGTGCGGGTAACGGCCGTTTATGGCGGCGTTAGCTACGGTCCTCAGCTCAAAGCGTTCCGCGAGGGCGCACACATCGTTGTGGGTACACCCGGCCGTGTTCTCGACCACCTGATCAAGGGCAACCTTAAACTGGACAACCTCAAGATCCTTGTTTTCGACGAGGCCGACCGCATGTTGTCGATGGGCTTTTACCCCGACATGGTCGAAGTCCAGCGCTACTTACCCAACCGAGCTATCGACAGCTTTATGTTTTCGGCCACCTTTACGCCCCGCGTTATCCGGCTGGCCAACGTCTTTCTCGACAATCCAGAACTGCTCAGCCTCAGCCAGGACACCGTTCACGTTACCGATACGGCCCACATTTCCTACACCGTCCCGGCTATGGACAAAGACCGGGCACTGATTCGTATTATTGAAGTAGAAAACCCCGTCTCGGCCCTGATTTTTTGCAACACCAGGGCGCGTGTCCATTATGTGACGGTCGTTTTACGCCGCTTTGGCTACAACGCCGATGAGTTAAGCTCTGACCTGAACCAGCAGGCGCGCGAGGAGGTGTTGGGCCAGCTTCGTGACGGCAAACTCCGCTTTTTGGTGGCCACCGATGTGGCTGCTCGTGGTATTGATGTGCCGGAGTTATCCCACGTTTTTCAATATGAGCTATCAGATGATCTGGAAGCCTATATTCACCGTGCCGGCCGTACCGGGCGTGCCGGGGCCACCGGTGAAGCGATTTCACTGGTATCCGGAATGGAGAAGGTGAATTTGCACCGTATCGGCAAACAGTATGAGGTCCCCTTTGAGGAACGGCCGCTGCCTGCCGATGCGGATGTAGCTAAAATTGTTGGTGAACGACTAATTCACCAACTTGAGGCCGGTCTGCGCGACAGGGACAATCTGAAAGTGGAGCGAATGCAGCGCTTTCTCCCACTGGCGCGTGAACTGGGTGAGAGTGAAGAGGGCCTTTCTTTGTTGGCCATGCTGCTGGATGACCTCTACCACCAATCCTTGCACAACCCCCCGGCCCAGCCGGACGTTACCAGCGTCAGCCGCGGCCCCAACCGTGGTGACCGGAATCGCGGCAAAAGCAAACGTCGCCGCCGTTCGTAATGAAAATAATCTGCACGTGCCGCGGCGCAACAGTAAATGGCCAGCGTGGCCGGAAATGAAAACGTAACGCAGGTTGCCAACCTGCTGCTTTTCCAGGTTAACACCCTGGGTTACATTTACCGAGGAGACAAAATGGGTGAGAATCGTTGTCAGGCAACCACAAAAGCAGGAACGTCTTGCAAGCTGCCGGCCCAAGCGGACAGCGCTTACTGTCATGTACATATAAAAGAAGCCGCCGCTGCCAAGAATGAAATTCTTAGTGAGCTAATTGCTGAATTAAATGACCTGGCCGGCGAACTGCAGCAGAAAGTTAATTACGCACCCCCCGCCTATACCCGGCAAGGGCTGCTACAGTTGATTCGGGATAACCTGCACAAGTTTTCGCCCGAAGAGCGGTTGGGATTGGTCAAACAGTTGCAGGAAGGACTGCAAGGCTCCTCACCGCAGGATTTTCTTGATCCGGACACCTGGAAGGGGATGTGGTTTTTGCTCAACTATACGGCCCAGTCTGAAGCAGAAGAGTTACGCCAAAAAGGGTTGTCGGCTTTACCGGGAGCCGACCGCATTGCTAAATTACCCGGCATGGCCACCCTCAATGAGTTACGCGGCATGTTAGAAGGCTCTTCACCGCAAGATTTTTTGGATGTGGATACCTGGAAAGGAATGTGGTTTATCCTCAACTATTCGCTTCAGGCCCAGGCGGAGGAACTCAAACAGCGTGTGCTGGGCGATGAGGACAAAACGTAAAACGTGAAAAGCCCGCCATTACCTTACAAGAAGCTATCTCTTACTTCTGCCTTTGTGTACTAGTTTTATGAAGATTCCTGTTATTATTGTTACCGGTTTTTTGGGGTCGGGGAAGACCACTCTACTTAACCATCTGCTTAACAGCGATCATGGGCTGCAAATTGCGGTCCTGGTCAATGATTTCGGCGCGATTAACATTGATGCCGAGCTGATCGTAGGTGTCGAGGGTGAAGATACTATCAACCTGGCCAATGGCTGCATTTGCTGCACCATTCGTGATGATTTGCGCCAGGCGGCGCTGCGTATCTGTGAGCGCGAGCAGCAGCCTGACTATATCCTGGTGGAAACAAGCGGTGTATCCGACCCGCTGGGGGTAGCGCAGACCTTTTTGTACACGGATCTGGCTAATTATACGGCCGTTGACACCATTCTAACGATGGTAGATGCAGCCGAGTTCCTCAACCTGCCGGCTGAAAACGAGGTGTTGGCCATGGACCAGGTAGGCACGGCCGATATTGTGGTCCTGAATAAAACCGACCTGGTAGAGGCGGATGGCCTGGCCACCGTGCGCCGGGCCATTCAGGAGATTGTGCCCGACGCCCGCATTTTTGAAACCAGCTACGGAGAAGTGCCTTTGCTGCTGTTGTTTGGCCACGGCACCTTTGACTCGCTGCGCCTGGAAAAACGGGCAGCCCATGACGTTCATGTTCATGGGGATAATGAAGTGGCGCCTGCCCACGACCATGACCATGGGCTGGTTTTTCATACCTGGAGCTATGAGAGTAAACGGCCGTTTGCCCTCAGCGCCATTCAAAACAGCGTCAACCAACTGCCGGCCAGCATCTACCGGGCCAAAGGGATGCTGTACCTCAATGATGCCCCAGACCGGCGCTATGTACTGCAAGTGGTGGGCAAACGGGCCAGTATCACCAGCGGCGAAGGGTGGGGGGAGCAGACACCCTATAACCGTATTGTGTTGATTGGGGCGGCTGAGGGCGTGGATGGTGCGGCGTTAACGGCCGTTTTTGAAGCCAGCCTTCAGGAAAACCAGCCGGAACAAACAACGCTCAATTCTGCGGTCAACTGGGTGCGCTCACTCTTTACCTCATAGTTTATCTGCGTCCTATTATGAAAGTCTCGTTGTCGTACTAAGCCGGCCAGATTTTACGCCCGCCGCCGGGCGGGACGATGGCGTCAATCTGGGCCATTTCCGCGGCGGACAGCGGCGGCAGCAGCCCGGCCTGCACGTTGTCCCGCATCTGCCGCCTGTTTTTGGCACCGGGGATGACGGTGGTCACGGCCGGATGGGCCAGGGTGAATTGCAGAGCGAGTTGGGCCAGAGAACGGCCGTTAGCCAACGGCCGCAACTTCTCCACCTTCTGCAAATCATCCAGGAAAATCGCCTGCTGATCCGGCTCCTCGTGCCAACTGCGCCGAAAATCCCCTTCACCAAAGCGGGTTTCCACGTTGAACTTGCCCGTCAAAATGCCCATCGCCAGTGCGCCACGCACAATCACGCCGATATTTTGCTCCTGGCAGTAGGGCAAGATGTCCGTTTCCGGCATCCGGTGCAGGATGCTGTAATCGATTTGCAGCGCGGCGCAGCCGCCGGCGGCGTTGAACGCCTGCAGATAGTCAAAGTCGCTGGTGCTGACGCCGTAGGCCCGGACCTTGCCGTCCCGCTGCAACCGCTGAAAGCCTTCCAAGAAAATTTCCAGCGTCGGCTCACGGAAGTTGATGTGGCTCTGGATCAGGTCGATAGTGTCGGTTTGCAGGCGGCGCAGGTTACTCTCCACGCCGGCGATCAGTTTGTCTACCGTGGTGTAGGCCGATTGGCCCGCCTCGCCGTCAAAGTCCTGCCAGCCGATTTTGGTGGCGACAATGAAGCGGTCGCGCCGCCCCTGCATCGATTTGCCCAGCAGTTCTTCGCTGTGGCCACCGCCGTAGACGTCGGCCGTATCAAAAAAGGTGACGCCGCTGTCCAGGGCA
Organism: Chloroflexota bacterium; assembly: GCA_046484685.1. Taxonomy (GTDB): domain Bacteria; phylum Chloroflexota; class Anaerolineae; order Promineifilales; family Promineifilaceae; genus SLGK01. The sequence goes on from JAWOIM010000386.1 coordinate 5,057, forward strand.
AAATCAATGGCGTCGAAAATCTCCTGGTCGTCGGTGGCGCCCCACTGGTCGCCGCCCGCCGCCCATAAGCCCATACCGATCTCGGTCACGGGGATGCCGCTTTTGCCGAGTATACGTTCTTTCAAGGTTTGATTGGTCATGATCAGTCTCCTGTGTAAATGTAACCCAGGTTGTTATAACCTGGAAAAGCAGCAGGTTGGCAACCTGCGTTACGTTTTCATTGGCTAATTAGCCCATTTGCTGGTGCGCCGCGGCGCGTGTTGTCTCCTACGTAAATTAGGACGGAGGACGAAAAAAGGTAGAGCGATTTTGTAAATCGCCACCCGATTTGCAAAATCGGGCTACAGGGTTAGCCGGCGCTGGTTAGCCATTGTTTAGAGGTGGTATCGGCAGCAACGGCCGTATCCGCTACCCACTCCAATTGCTCCGTCAACCGAATGTCGCGGGAAGAACTGCCCACCAGCACGGTAAACGTGCCCGGCTCCGTTACCCAGTCACCAACCGAAGGATCATAATAGGCCAACGATTGGCCGGTCAAGGTCAAGGTGACGGTTTGACTCTGACCCGGTTCCAGGATGACTTTGGCGAATGCTTTTAGTTCCTGCAACGGCCGTACCAACCGGCTCATCTCATCCCGCACATACAGTTGCACCACTTCCTGCCCCGTCCTCTGGCCCGTATTCGTCACGTCTACGCTGACGCTTATCTCGTCGCCGGGACCGAATTCTGACCCGTTGAGACGTAGATTGTCGTAGGCAAAGGTGGTGTAAGAAAGGCCGTGGCCAAAGGGGAACAGCGGGTCAATCTGCTTTTTGTCGTAGTAGCGGTAGCCAACGAAGATGCCCTCGCCGTAGTGGACCTGTCCGTTTTCGCCGGGGTAGTTGATGAAAGCCGGGTTATCCTCCAGCCGCACGGGGAAAGTTGAAGGCAGCTTGCCCGACGGCGTCACGTCGCCAAAGAGAACGTCGGCCAGGGCGTTGCCCGCTTCTTGGCCCCCGTACCAGCTTTGCAGAATGGCGGCTACGTCTTGTACCCAGGGCATTTCCACCGGCGACCCCACGTTGAGAACGACGACGGTGTTGGGGTTGGCGGCGGCGATGCGGGCGATGAGTTCGTCCTGCTGTCCCACCAGTCGCATATCTTCCCGGTCAAAGCCTTCGCTTTCCCATTCGCGGGTCAGCCCGGCAATGACGATGGCCACATCGGCTTGCGCCGCCAGCTCGACGGCCGCCTGAATGGGATCGGCGGGTAGGGGCGGTACGCAGCCCAGGCGCACGGTGCGCCACTTGCCTTCCGGATCGGTAATATATTCAATTTGCAGCGAAACGGATTGCCCCGCCTGGAGGGGAATGGTTACGGCCGTTTGTTTATCGGCCGTTTCGCCCCAATGATCAATCAATAACGCGCCATCCACCCACAGCCGTGCCTGCCCGACGCTCCACAAATGAAGCTGGTAATCGCCGCTTTCCGGCGCAGTCAGCGACCCGCGCAGCCGCAGCGAAAAATGGCGCGGGTCTACCAGGGGGTTGGACGTGCCGAACCAGGAGAGTTCGCTTTTACGCATAATGCCGCTGTGGGCCGGATCGCCGGAGAGGTCGAGATTGTGATAATAGTCGAGGGTGAGGCCGGGTTGACTCGAACCGTCTTCGTTGCCTATGGTTGTCAACCAATCCCGATTGATCAACGGCGGCATCCGGTGAATGGGCGTGCCAATGGCGTAGACTACGTTTACGCCAGCACCCGCACTATGTGCGCCCACGCGCTGCTGAATGCCCGCCAGGGGCGACACGACGTAATGGGGGTTGACCTGGGAACTGCCGCCGCCCATAATTTGCGCCCATCTTGCGTTTTCGCCAATGACGGCGATGGTTTGCGCTTTGTCGGGATTGAGGGGGAGTAGATTGCCTTCGTTCTTCAGCAGGACGATGGCTTCGGCGGCTACCTGGCGCGGTAGTTGGCCGTCGGTGGCCGATAGCGACGGACGCGAACGTGTGACGTAGCCGTCACCGACTCGTTCAATAAGGCGCAGCAAGCGGCGTACTTTGTCGTCAATGATCGTTTCGTCGAGGTCGCCGCTGGCAACGGCCGTCACAATCTTTTCCGCATCCATCCAACGCGCCGGGCCGGGCATCTCCAGATCGAGGCGTCCGCCGGGCACGTTGTCGCTGTAGGTGCCATACCAATCGGAAATGACGATGCCGTCATAGCCCCATTTTTCCTTGAGAATGTCGTGTAGCAAGCAGCCATTTTCGCTGGCATAAACGCCGTTGATCCGATTATAGGCGGACATAATAGTCCAGGGATTGACCTTTTCCAAAGCGAGGCGGAACGGTTCCAGGTAGATTTCGTGCAGCGGCCGTTCTGCTATTTCAGAACTAATCGAAAAACGTTCAAACTCCTGATCATTGGCTACAAAATGTTTGATACAGGCCGAGATACCTGCCTTTTGCAGGCCGTTGATGTAGGCGGCGGCTACTGTGCCGCTCAGATACGGGTCTTCGGCAAAGCATTCAAAGTTACGGCCGGCCAGGGGTGTGCGGTGGATGTTGACCGTCGGCGCCAGCAGGACGTGGGCGCCTTTGGCATGGATCTCGGCAGCCAGGGCCGCGCCCACCTGTTCGATCAGTTCCGGATTCCAAGTGGCACCTAAGGCTACACCTACCGGAAAACAGACCGAGGTCTCGCCCAGATTATCGTCTGCGCCGCGTACACCGTTAGGGCCGTCGCTAACCTGAATGGCCGGGATGCCCAACCGCTCGATGGCCACAGTATGCCACATATCAGCTCCGGCCAGCAGGGATACTTTTTCAGCTAAAGTCATTTCGTTGATTAGGTTTTCCATTGTTGTCTCCATAAAGCATGACATGAATGTATTTTACCAGGCCGCTGCGGTTGAAGATATGTTGGCTGGTGGTTGCGTCCAGGGTTGCGCTGGGAATAGTGACGGGATGGCCGTCTCGATATCCCACCTCAATCTGGGCCACGCCGGCCCGTGTGGTCACACAGGCCTGTGTGTAGATGATCGGCGTCTGGCAGAAGGTAAAGGCCAGAGAGTTGGCGGGCAGGGCGATTGTTTGCCGCTGTCCGCCGGCGTCAATGGCCGTAAAGCTGTCCGGTTCGCTTAAAAATTCATCGTCGCGCAGCAGCGTGGGCGCAAAATGAAGCCGCCCGTTTTGTACAGAGAGACCCAATTCGCCCCAGCGGGTCAGGATTTCTTCTTTGACCTGGCCGGTCATGCCCGGCTGGCGTGCCCCACTACCCCAGGGCGTATGGGAGTAGGGATCGGTGGGAAATGCGCCATAGACAGCGGGTGTTTTGTTGAAGCCCAGCCCGGCGCGAACGTCGTAGTAGGCAGCGACCAGTCCTTCTATGGTCATCGCTGCGGCAGGTTCAGCGACCGCCTGCCGGTAGCATTCCTGCACGGCCAGCAGCAGCTTGGAAACCATGTGCCAGTAGATGCTGCCCAATCCTTCATAGGCAAAAAATGTGCCGGAACGACCGGTAAAGGCGCGGTGGTTGAAGGTCTCCTCAAACAAATCGAGGATAAAAGGCCGCTCGACAGCGACCAGGGCGGCGTAGGCCGGTTCCTGGGCCAATTCATCCAGGATGCGGGCGGCATCGCTGGCGTTGCGGAAACGGCCGTTAAAGTGAAACACGCCCGCTTCATCCCGCGCCAGTAAACGGCCGTCGCCGTTGGCCGCCAGCGCCTTCACCAGTGGCGAATTGGCCACTTTTTGCGTCGGGATATTGTTCTTGTGGCGGAAGCCGGGCAGGTGGCGGTTGGGGTAAAGCATGTAGCTGTGTTGGTCGGCGCGGTAGAGGTCGCTGTGGCGCAGGCTTTTTAGGAGGGCCAGTGCTTCCTCCGGTGACAGCAACCCGGCGGAAAGGATGGCCACCTGTCCTTCAAGCATGGGGTAGAGATGGTCAATTGCGGCCGTTCCCTCTCCTAAACGCAAAATGTTGTAAGCATGGTATAGCCCATCCTCCCGCCGGTTGGCGCGCAGGGTCTGTTCCACGTAGCCTTGGGCCAGGGCCAGGAAATCTTGCAAGCGGGGACCGCTGATGGTGCTTTGGTCGGCCGGTAGACCATTCTGATAGATGGCGGTGCGGTAGACGGTGGCTGCTGCGCCTAACTCATCCATGATGGCCCGGCGCTCGCCGTCGCCAAAGCCGTTGTGCAGATGGGGCTGGTGGGCAGATAGAGCCGCTTGCACCTGGCTAAAAAGATCGGCAACGGCCGTATTCACCACAAACAAGGTCTTATCTTCCGTCCCGGCCAACCGCTCCCGCCAGAAGGCGATGAAGCGGCGCAGGTACGCGGCCGTGACGACGGAAATTCCTTTGCCCACCAGGGCGTTGTTGGCATCGTTCCTCTCCGGCCGCTGCGTGTTCATCCAGATGCCGCCGTCGGGAACCAGGTTGGTCAGCTTGGCCAGCAGCAGCGTCAACAATTTTTCGGTGAGGGTGGCGTGAACGACCTCCCCCTGGCCGTTGCGGTGGAGTTTGGCGTCGGTTCCCAGTTGGGCAACGGCCGTTTCTATGGCTCGCTCTTCCTCCCAATCAAAGGTAATCGTGTTGGACCAGTCGGCCAG
>JAWOIM010000397.1:0-5031 GCA_046484685.1 Chloroflexota bacterium
GGTTGGTGGTTGGTGGTTGGTGGTTGATCCCTGGCCATCCACCAGCTTTTCACTTTTTACTACTCACTTTCTACTATTCACTAACTCAGGCGGGCCGATAACGGCCGGCTTACAGCGCGGCCTGGTTTTCTTGCTCGTCGAAAATGGCGCGGATAGGGATGACGAAGCCGGCAATGACGTGGCTGGTCAACTGTCCGGTTTGGGCTTTGACGTGTAGAGTGTAGCTGGCGTCTTGCAGGTGGGTTTGTTCGGCCGTTTCCGTCTCCCGATCGATCTAGCCAATATTCGGCCATGTGGGACGCAGACCTGACAGGTTTGGCAAACCTGTCAGGTCTGCGTCCCACGATTTCTTGTCATACTCGATCGTAAAACCTGATTTGGTCTGACAGCCATTTTGCAACTATAATAGGTTCCATACCTACACTAATCTATTCTGGAGAGGTTGGTTCATGTCTGTTTCTGTAGACTGGCACCCCGATTATGACTCTGTTCTGTTGATGGCCTTTGTTGGCGATGTAACCATGGATGAAGCCCTGGACGCAACTGAACAGGAAAGCGAACTGATTGCCAACGCCGGCCGCCTGGTCCACACTATTATCGATCTGCACCAGGTAAACGGCATTCCCTCCAATTTTATCAGCAACATGCCTCGCATTGCCCGAATGCCGGCCGCCAATCACCCTCATGCCGGTCAGAAAATCGTCGTTGGGGCCAGCGGGTTAGCCGCTACTTTCCTCAATATCTTCTCCAAAGTGTATCGCAAGCTGGATATGGTAGCCACCCCAGAAGAAGCCGACGCTATTCTCAAAAAATTAAACCCTTCTTAATGGAGGCATACAGGGGAAACTGGTGTCTAAAAAACCAATTCCAGTCTACATGTTTTTACCCACTCTGAAGGACACATGAAAAAATATAGACTACGAAACGTTTCAAGCTGGACGATGTTTGTCTTTGGCCTGATGGCCGCTATTTTAGGGTTGTTTGGCATTCTTAACCCGGACCTGGTTTTGTGGCAGTTAGGCTTTGAAATTGTAGAATCGAGCCAACGAGCCTCTCATGATTACACGACCGTTTTCATCATGGCTTCCTCAATGGCCGCTTTCAATATGGGCGCCTATTACGTTTTAGCATCGTTGATCAATTTCAAACAATTTTATCTGTGGACGGTCCCCTTTCGCTGCCTTACCTTTACGGTTTTCACTGTAAGCGTTCTGCTGGGCCATGCCCCGGACCGCTTTATCACTGTAGCTGTCTGGGAGTTAATCGGGGCCGTTGCCACCGGAATCGCACTCTATTACGAGCATAAAAATCAGATACCCTAAATGAAATTTGGACCTATTCCTATCGCTCAGGCAAAAGGCAAAATCCTGGGCCACAACATCGCCGGCTCAGACGGCCGGCGGGCGCTGCGCAAAGGGCATCCCTTAACAACGGCCGATATTACCCTGCTGCAACAATTGGGGAAAACGGCCGTTTACGTAGCCCAACTCGAACCCGATGACATTGGCGAAAATGAAGCCGCGGCCCAACTGGCACAGGCCGTCATGGGGCCGGGTCTGCGCCTCTCTGGGCCGGCAACCGGCCGGGCCAACCTCTACAGCGACACACGGGGCCTGCTGCGCGTCGACGTTGAGCGACTGGCTCGCTTCAACAGCAGCGTAGGGCTGACACTGGCCACGCTGCCCACCCACACCGCCCTTAGCGCCGGTAAAATGGTGGCCACGCTCAAGATTATTCCCTACGCTCTGCCTGGCACCACGGTAGAAACGGCCGTGGCCATCGCCCGTGACGGAGGGCCATTGCTCTCTCTCGACCCCTTGCCCCAACGCCGCGTGGGGCTGATTCTCTCCGGCTCACTGCCGGCCCAGGAGCGCGTGGCGCGCAGCTTTCAAAACGCGCTGGGCGAGCGGCTGTCCGCCCTGGGGTCAGCCATCCGACAGGTAGATTATGTACCGTTGGAAGATGAAGCCGATGAACAAGCATTGGCCACTGCCATACGACGCCACCACCAGGCCGGCCTGGACCTGGTTATTCTGGCCGGAGAAACGGCTATTATGGACCGCTATGATATTGCCCCGCGTGCCGTAGAGCGGGCCGGAGGCATCATTACCTGCTTTGGTGCACCGGTTGATCCCGGCAACCTGCTGCTGCTGGCCTACCTGGATAGGCTGCCCATTCTGGGCGCGCCCGGCTGTGCCCGCAGTCCCAAAGACAACATTGTTGATCTGGTTCTGCCCCGCCTGCTGGTGGGTGACCGGCTGACACAGGCAGACATCATTGACCTCGGTCACGGCGGCTTAATGGAAGATGTCCCGGAACGGCCGCTGCCCCGCAGCCGGCTGTAAACTAAATGGATCTTTTGGAATTCAGGGGGTTAACAGGCCGTGATGCGTGAAACGTGATGCGTGACCAGAGAGACATCACGCTTCACGTATCACGTTTCACGTCAAACCCCGCGAAATCCAAAAGTCCCAACTAAATATTATGGATCAAAAAACGTACAACACCCTGGAATTTGATAAAGTTCGCCAACGACTGGCTGATTACACCAGCTTTAGCGCCGGTCGCCAGTTGGCCCTGGATTTACAGCCGGCGACCGAGAAATTAACGGCAGTTCTCTGGCAAACCCAAACAAGCGAAGCCCGCGATCTGCTCGACAGCCACACCGACATCACCATCGGCGGGGCGCGGGACGTGCGCCGCTTTGCCGATAACACCCTGCGCGGCTTCACCCTGCGCGGCGAAGAGCTGCTCGACATTCGCAACACGCTGGTAGCCGCCCGCACCCTGCGCCGTCACCTGCTCAAACTTGACGACCAGTTTCCCCACCTGGCCGAAATCGCCGACCTGATCGAGGAATGCCCCGGTCTGGTCAGCGCCATCAGTCATACCTTCGACGACCGGGGGGAAGTGGCAGACAGCGCCAGCAGCAAGCTGGCCAGCGTGCGCCAGCAACAGCGGGTCGTCCACGGCCGTATTCAAGACAAGTTGCAATCGATTCTCAGCAGCACCCTCAGCCAACATTTGCAAGAGCCGATTATTAGCATGAGAAACGGCCGTTACGTCCTGCCCGTCAAAATCGAAGCCAAAGGGCGCGTCAAAGGCATTGTCCATGACCAGAGCGGCAGTGGGGCCACCGTCTGGTTGGAACCCCTGGTCACCGTTGACCTCAACAACGAGTATCGCGGGCTGCTCATTGAAGAAGAAAAAGAGATCGAGCGTATCCTGGCCGAGCTGTCGGCCCAGGTAGCCGACCAGGCCGAAGCCATCAAACGCATCGTCGAGCGCGTGGCCGAGTTGGACCTCATCTTTGCCCGCGCTCAATACGCCGGCGGGCTGCGGGCCGTCCAGCCTGAATTTGTTTCCTGGCGCACTTTTCCCCCGCCGCGTCCGCCCAAACATGCCAACGAGCGGGCCAAATGGACCCCACCCCCACCTAATCCCCACCCCGGTTCCACCATCTGGATCAAAGGTGCCCGCCACCCCCTGCTCGACCAACAGATGGTCGTTCCCACCGACCTTACCCTCGACGAGGAGACCTTCATTGTCCTCATCACCGGCCCCAACACCGGCGGCAAAACGGTCAGCCTCAAAACAATGGGGCTGATGGTGCTAATGGCCCAAGCCGGCCTCCACCTGCCGGCCGGCGAAGCTCGCCTCACCATGTTTGAAGACGTATTTGCCGATATTGGCGACGAACAATCTATCGAGCAAAACCTCTCTACCTTTTCCGGCCATATGACCAATATTGTCCGCATTTTGGGCCAGGTCAACGAGCGCAGCCTCGTTTTGCTGGACGAGCTGGGATCCGGCACCGATCCGGCCGAGGGAGCGGCGCTGGCCCAGGCCATCGTCGGCTACCTGCGCGACAAGGGAGCCACCACCTTTGTGGCCACCCATTACCCGGAACTAAAATGGTACGCCAGCCAAACAGAAGGGGCCACCAACGCCTCCCTCTTGTTCGACGTCGATACATTGGAACCGACCTACGAAATGAGCATCGGCATCCCCGGCAAATCCAACGCCTTTGCCATTGCCCGCCGGCTGGGGTTAGAGCAGACGATTCTGGACGAAGGGCTGGCCCTGGTAGGGGCCGGCAGCCGTGAAGCGGAAAATATGCTCGACTCTATCTACGAACTGCGCGAGAAAATCCAGTCGGAAGAAGCGGCCACCAATCTGGCCTTGCGCCGGGCAGAGTCAGAGCGGGATCAACTGGCGCAGCGGCTGGAGGCAATTGAAGCGGAACGGCGCCGTGTTCTAGAAGAAGCCCAGGCCCAGGCCGAAGCTGAACTGGAAGAGATCCGGGCCGAGATTAGTGCCGTGCGCCAGCAGGTACGCGGCGCCGCCTCGCTTAACCAGTTGAAAAAGCTGGGCAAGGAGGTAGACCAGATTGAAGCTGAGCAGGTGGCCGATATAGCCCCGGTCCTCGAAAAGCCCGGGTCGCGACGAAAGAAGTTGGACCTGGAAGTAGGGGATATTGTCAAAATCATTCCTTTGAATACAAAGGGGGAAGTGGCCACCTTAAGCAAGAAGGAGGCCACGGTGATTGTGGGCCAGATGCAGATGAAGACAAAGCTGCACGAGCTGGAGTTTGTAGAACGGCCGCAAGCAATCACGCCGGAACCGATAACCACCTCTCCCCGTTCGGCCTCACCTGGTATGGAACTGGATATGCGCGGCATGCGGGTGGAAGAAGGTTTGATGGAACTGGAGCACTATCTGGATGGGGCCTTTTTGGCCCGGCTGCCCTGGGCACGACTCATTCATGGCAAGGGAACCGGCCGTCTGCGCGACGCGGTACGCCAGGCACTCGACCAGAATCCCCACGTCCTCACCTGGGAGGAAGGCAAAGATGGGGAAGGAGGCGCAGGCGTAACGGTGGCTAAGTTTGAAGTGGAGGAGTAATAATTCCGTATGTCCGGATTCCTTGAAATCCGTCTGCTAGGGGGGTTTGCGGCCCGCAGCCGCGAACAGGCAGAGACGCTGGTTTCCTCCTCCCGCCAACAGGCACTGCTGGCTTATTTACTGCTG
>JAWOIM010000412.1:0-7915 GCA_046484685.1 Chloroflexota bacterium
TGTCTGTAGGCGTTTGTACGCGCCTGGCAAAAAGAAGGTGAGGAGCCGCTGCCTGCCTGGGGCATATTTGCGTTTGTCGCCGGTTTTTTGACCAAATATACGATGCTGCTAATTGTGCCTCTGCTTGTTGGCTTGACTCTGGCCTGGGGCAAAACAGCCTGGTGGTGGCGGCATAAAAAAGCGTTGGCAGGAACGGCCGTTGTGCTGTTGGCTTCCTGGTGGCTCTTTTCTATATTGGGCGGTTTTTTGCAGGCACAGGTGCAAACGCTGTCCCATTATGCCACCATGGTCATGACCAATGAATACGGCCTGCAACTGCTGTTAGAAACAGTCAGCAACCGGCTGCCCTCGGCCATTGGTGTGTACCACGCTCCCCTGCTTTTGGTTGGGGGCTGGTGGCTGTGGCAGCGCTGGTCGGCTGCCGATCAACTGGTGTTGATTTGGATAACGGCCGTTTGGCTGCCCCTCTTTCTCACCCTCCCCGATCACCGCTATTTTCTGTGTACCTTTCCGGCCCTGGCCCTGCTCTTGGCCGAAGGCAGTCGCCGCCTGGCCCCCATGCAGCCCGGCAGCCCGGCTCCCTTTCAGATTCGCCTGCTGGTCACTGCCCTGCTGCTAAACGGGATGGCTCTCTGGCTCTTTGTGGACTGGTTTCGGCCGGCGCTGCTCTTTTTGCCCTAATGGATGTTTCAATCATTATTCCCACTTACAACCGGCCCCAGGCGCTGCGTCGCTGTTTGCAAGGCATAGCAGCCCTGGCCTATGATGGAGATCGGTTTGAAGTGATTGTGGTTGATGACGGCAGTGACAGAGCACAAGAGAATCTGTTGACGACCCTGGTGGACGGACCGGTGCGCTGGCTGCGACAGGCCAATGCCGGCCCGGCCGCGGCCCGCAATGCGGGGGCGGCCGTGGCCAACGGCCGTTTACTTTGTTTCACCGATGACGACTGCAGCCCTCACCCTGACTGGCTGGCCCATTTGTGGGCCCAATTTGAGCAAATGCCGGCCGCCGCGCTGGGGGGCCGCACTATCAACCAACTGGTCGATAACCCCTATGCCGCGGCCAGCCAGCTTTTGATTGATTACCTCTACGCCTATTACCGTGCGCCGGACGATACCGCTCCCCGCTTTTTCACCTCTAACAATCTGGCTGTGCCGGCCGACCTGTTCCGGCAGACGGGCGGCTTTGATACAACGATGCCTTTGGCGGCGGGGGAGGATCGGGAATTTTGTGAGCGCTGGCGACTGGCGGGGCGGTTGCTCTCGTTTGTACCGGATGCGCTGGTGCATCACGCTCACCCGCTCACCCTGCCTCGCTTTTGGCGGCAGCATTTTAATTATGGGCGGGGGGCCTGGCAGTTCCGGCAGCGGGTAGGGGCGGTGGCCTTAGAACGATGGGGGTTTTACGGCCGTTTGCTTAGCTATCCCTGGCATGTTGATGGGGTGCAGAAACGGCCGCTGCTCACGCTGCTGCTGATTATCTCTCAACTGGCCAACGCGGCCGGCTACCTGAGAGAACAACGGAGAACAACGGATTAAGAAATAAGCGGATTAGGTTCCGCAACCTGATCCGCTGCTAAAAGCTGTTACCAACTGAATAGTAAGCGTTCACTCCCCTTAAAAAATTAACCACGGATTTAACGGATCGTACAGATTAACACGGATAAAAAATCCGTAAAAATCTGTTTTATCCGTACCATCCGTGGTTAAAAATATGTGGGGGGTGAATAATTACACTGAATACCGGTTAAAACAGTCCCCAATCTCCACCGGCCCCTTCTTCCATCATGGAGGGGTCCCACAATTCGGTGCCGATCTCAACCGAGACACCCTCGCTCATCACCGTATTGCCCGTCTGCCGCACCTGCTCAATAATTTGCGGCCCGTAGGGGCAGAAGGGGGTGGTCAAAATCATGGTGATGTTGGCTTTATCGTTCTCTTCATCAATATCCAGATTGCGCAGCAGACCCAATTCCACAATATTGAGGCCAATTTCGGGGTCAATGACACTACGTAAAGCTTCGGTCAGTTCTTCTTCTTTTGTTGTTACCATGGTTTTATCCTTAAAAACGTAAAACGGAAAACGGAAAACGGAAAACGTGAAGCGTGATAGGTGTGGTACTCAGCTTCTACTCACTGACTACTGACTACTGACTACTGCTTACTGTCACGCTGCTATTGAAAACTCACAACAATCTGCCCCTTCCAGCATACAACTGTGCTGGGTAACGGGGGCCTGGATCACTTGCACCATAAGCTCTTTGTCAAAGGTGCAGACTTCCATATGCTTTTGCCCTACCGAGAGATAGGGGCAACTGTATTCTATGATAGTATATCCATTTTCATCTTTTTGCCAGTCGGCCAGGAAGCCTTCTTCGGCCAGGAGTTCCATCAGATAGGTGAGCCGCGCTTCCAGGGGCAAATGTTCAAATTCCCCCTGATGGTCGGCAATGACCCCCTGAACCACACCCAGCATAATGTCGCGCACCATCTCGGCCGGCAGCCGATTTTTTAGCTCATCGAATAGACGGCTGGTGAGGCGCACGTACCGCTTGGGGAATAGTTCTTGCCCCTTGTCGCTGATACTGTAGACAAAGTACGGCCGTCCCACTTTGCGCCGCACACTTTCATTCTCAATTAGCCCCTCTGCTTGCAGTCCGTTCAGGTGGTGGCGTACCGTCACTGGCGATATCTCAACCGCTTCGGCCAACTCTTCCACACTGCATTGGGGGGATTGCTTAATTGTCCGTAAGATTATCTCTCGCGTACTCTCTCGTTGGTTGCTTGTTACTGATTTCACGATACAATGTCCCTGTGTAGTAGGAAGTAAAAAGTGACAAGTGAGAAGTGGCTACCTTTTGCTTTTCGCACGCTGCTTTTTACTTATTGATTCAACCGCTTACCTGAAAAATTATAACAATCCCCCAGCGTATTGTCAATTTACACTATTTTTATCATTATTATGATAATTATTGACGTTGCCCGGTGGCTATGTTATAATTTTGCCTGACTCAAACTTTACCAAAAGTGTCTGTTTTATTGGCATTGAAACATCGTCATATCATTTCAACTACCGGGATGGATGGCATATTGAAAAGCAACCGGTGTGGATGAACGTTCATCGTTCATTCCCCCTAATTCATAATTTTTGTTAGGAGACAAACCCCTTATGACTGCTGTACTCGACATCAGAAATCTACATGTAAGTATTGACGAACAACCCATTCTGAAAGGAATTGACTTGATCGTGAAGCAGGGCGAAATTCATGCCCTGATGGGACCCAATGGGTCTGGCAAAAGCACGCTGGCCTATGCCCTGGCCGGCCATCCTTCTTACGAACCGTCGGCCGGCCGCGTTGTTTTTAACGGGGAAGATTTGTTGGAAATGGAGCCGAACGAGCGCTCCCATGCGGGCCTGTTTTTGGCCTTCCAATATCCGGTAGCCGTGCCGGGTGTAACGCTGGCCAAATTTTTACGCCAGGCTATCAACTCCCGCCGCCAGGCTGACGATCCTGAAGATAAGGGCATCTCTATCCCGGAATTCCGCCGTTTGCTCAAGAGCAAAATGGAAATGTTGGGCATCGACCCCAAATTTGCCGGCCGTTACCTGAACGAAGGGTTCTCCGGCGGTGAAAAGAAGCGGGCTGAGATTTTACAGATGGCCACCCTGGAACCGAAAATCGCCATTATGGACGAAACCGACTCTGGTCTGGACATCGACGCCCTGCGTGTTGTTTCTGAAGGAGCCAACCAACTCCAGCGGGAGATTGGCATGGGCATGCTGGTGATTACCCATTACCAGCGCATCCTTAACTACATCACGCCGGACAAGATTCACATTATGATGGACGGCCGCATCGTTGAAAGTGGCGGCCCCGAACTGGCGCTTAAGCTCGAAGAAAGTGGTTACGATTGGCTCCGTGAAAAGCACGGACTCCTAGAGGAGGCATAACGATATGGCTCAGGTTATAGAACGTGAATTAACTGAAAATGAAGTGGTGGCATCTGTTAACGAAGATTATGCGACCAAATATGGCTTTGCCGATGTAGAAGATTATATTTTCAAAGCGGAAAGAGGGCTGGACGAAGGCGTTATTCGGGCCATGTCGCTCATGAAAAATGAGCCGGAATGGATGCTCGACATTCGCCTCAAAGCCTATCAGCATTTCCTGGAACGGCCGATGCCCAATTGGGGTGCCGATCTCTCCGGTATTGATTTTGACAACATCTACTACTACATCAAGCCCTCCAACCGGCAGGAAGACAACTGGGAAGACGTACCCAGCTACATCAAAGATACCTTCAATAAGTTGGGTATCCCTGAAGCCGAGCAGAAGTTTCTCTCCGGTGTGGCTGCTCAGTATGAGTCGGAAGTGGTTTACCACAACATTAAGAAGGAATTGGAAGACAAGGGGGTTATCTTCCTGGGGATGGATGACGGCCTGGCCAAATATCCTGACCTGGTGAAAGAATATTTCACGACCATTATTCCCCACAACGATAATAAATTCGCGGCCCTGAATACGGCCGTTTGGTCCGGGGGCAGCTTTATCTACGTGCCGCCCGGCGTCCATATCGAAATGCCGCTGCAGGCTTACTTCCGCATTAATGCCAAGAACGTGGGTCAGTTTGAGCGCACCCTCATCATCGTCGATGAAGGGGCCTATGTCCATTACGTTGAAGGCTGTACGGCGCCCATTTATTCCAGCGACTCCCTCCATTCGGCCGTGGTCGAAATTATTGTCAAGAAGGGTGGCCGCTGCCGCTACACTACCATCCAAAACTGGTCCAACAACGTCTACAACCTGGTGACGAAGCGGGCCGTGGCCGAAGAAAAGGCTACCATGGAATGGGTAGACGGCAATCTTGGCTCTAAAGTGACGATGAAATATCCGGCCGTTTACCTGACCGGCGAAGGAGCGCATGGGGAAATTCTCTCTATCGCTTTTGCCGGTAAAGGGCAGCACCAGGATGCCGGTGGCAAGGTGGTCCACGTGGCCCCCAATACCACCAGCCGCATCATCTCTAAGTCAATTTGCAAAGATGGCGGCCGTTCCTCTTATCGCGGTCTGCTGAAAGTCCATGAACAGGCCACCAACAGCAAGTCCAACGTGGTTTGTGACGCCCTGCTGCTGGACGAAGACAGCCGCTCTGACACCTATCCTTACATTGAAATCGACAACCAGCAGGTGGACATTGGCCACGAGGCGTCGGTGAGTAAGGTTGGTGAAGAGCAGCTCTTCTACCTGATGAGCCGGGGTATCAACGAGGAGATGGCCAACACATTGGTCGTCAATGGCTTCATTGAGCCGCTGGTTAAAGAACTGCCGATGGAATACGCCATTGAGATGAACCGCCTGATCCAGCTTCAAATGGAAGGATCAATCGGTTAAGTTAAGTAGAAAGTAAAAAGTGAGAAGTGGAAAGTGAGAAGCGACTTCTTACCTCTTACTTCTTACTTCTTACTTCCAACAAAGGGTAACAATGACAGAATTTAGTAAAGAATCCGTACAACAGCTTTCGGCGGCGCTAAACGAGCCGGAATGGATGTTGCAGTTACGTTTGCGGGCCTGGGAAATCTATGAAAATACCCCCATGCCCACCACCAAAGATGAAGCCTGGCGGCGTACCGATATTCGCCGCCTGAAGCTAGACCAGATTGGTCCCTCGATTAACGGGCAGGCTACTTTGGACGTCGATGTGCCCGCCTATCTGGGTGAAAAGCTGACCGAGAGTGAGTCCGGTGGCGTGTTGGTCCAGGTGGACGGCGTCAATAAGACATATGAACTCAGTGACGAACTGAAAGAACAGGGCGTACTCTTTTGTGATATGCACACGGCCGTTTCCCAACATGGCGACCTGGTGCAAAAATATTTTATGACCCAGGCCGTCAAGCCCGACGAGGGCAAATTTGCCGCCCTGCACGCCGCCTTCTGGCGCGGTGGCACCTTTTTGTATGTGCCCCGCAATGTCCAGGTGGCGGCCCCGCTGCACAGCTCCCTCTGGTCCACCAACGGCAAGACCTTTACCCACACGCTGGTCGTCCTGGAAGATGGGGCCGAAGCCACCTTCATCGATGAATACGCTTCCCCCGCCCATGGCGAGGGCCAATCCCTCCACAATGGGGCCATCGAACTGCTGGTGGGCGACAACGCCAACCTGCTCTACGCCGGCCTGCAAGACTTTGGCGACAACGTCTGGCAGCTTAACCATGAGCGCGGCCGTGTGGGCCGTGACGGCAAGCTAGACTGGATTACCAGTATGATGGGCACACGCCTGACCAAAGCCTTCCAGACGGTTGAACTGGACGAGCGCGGCTCCTGGGCCCGCATGTCGGGTATCTTCTTTACCAACGGCCGGCAGCATTTGGACCTGGACACCCAGCAAAACCACAATGCGGCCGATACCGTCAGCGACCTGCTCTATAAAGGGGCGCTCAAAGAGAAATCCCGCACCGTTTGGCAGGGGATGATTAAGGCCCTGCCCGACGCCCAGCGTATCGACGGCTTCCAGGCCAATCGCAACCTGATGCTGGAAGACACCTCTCGTGCCGACTCGATTCCCGGTTTGGAAATTGAGGCCGACGATGTGCGTTGTACCCATGCCTCCACCATTGGCCAGTTGAACGAGGCCGATATTTTCTACCTGATGAGCCGGGGCATTTCGCGCCAAAAGGCCATAGAAATGGTGGTCGAAGGTTTCTTTGACCCCATTATGCAGCGCATCCCCGTCGAAGGAGTGCGCGACCGCATTTTCGGCCGTATTCTTGAAAAAATGAACTAAGAACGTGAAAGGTGAAGCGTGAAGCGTGATTGTTTTTGATCACGTATCACGCTTCACGTATCACGTTTCATTTAACAAAGGAGTTGGAACGTGAGTGACAAAGGGTATGCCCAGGCTGATGTCCTGGTAACGACAGAATGGGTGGCCAAAAATCTGGATAAGACTGACAAGATTCGGCTGGTGGAGTCGAATGAGGATGTGCTGCTCTACAGCACCGGCCACATTGCCAACGCCGTCCATATCGACTGGGTGGCCGACCTGAATGACGCCGTGCGCCGGGATTATCTGGATGAAGATGAATTTGCCGCCTTGATGGCCCGCAACGGCATAACCAACGATACTACCGTCGTCTTTTACGGCGACAAAAATAACTGGTGGGCCACCTATGCCTTTTGGGTTTTTAAACTGTTTGGCCACGCCGACTGCCGCGTGATGGACGGCGGCCGCCAGAAATGGACGGCCGAAGGGCGCGAACTCACCAAAGATGTGCCCAGTTTTCCCGCCACCGACTACAAAGCCACCGCCCGTGCCGACTACAAAATCCGCGCCTTCCGCGATCAGGTGATGGAGCATATCAACGCCAGCCAGCCGCTGGTCGATGTGCGCAGCCCGCAGGAGTATAAGGGCGAACTGCTGCACATGCCCGGTTCACCCCAGGAAGGGGCGCTGCGCGGCGGCCATATCAAAGGGGCGGTTAACGTGCCCTGGAGCAAGGCGGTATACGAAGACGGCACCTTCAAAACGGCCGACGATTTGCGCCAGCTTTATGAGAAGGAGCAAGGGTTGTCACCGGACAAAAACGTGATTGCCTACTGCCGCATCGGCGAGCGATCCAGCCACACCTGGTTTGTGCTGCATTATCTGTTGGGCTACCCCAACGTGCGCAACTACGACGGCTCCTGGACCGAGTGGGGCAACCTGGTGGGTGTGCCCATTGAGAATCCCTCTAAGGGGAAGTAAGAAGTAAGAAGTTCACCACTTTTTACTTTCTACTTTTTACTTTCCACTTGCAGTCAAACTATGTTAAACGTCGCTCAGGTCCGTAAGGACTTTCCCATCCTCGCCATAGAAGCCCATCCCGGTGTGCCTCTGGTTTACCTGGATAGTGCCGCCTCGTCTCAAAAACCAAC
>JAWOIM010000476.1:0-2705 GCA_046484685.1 Chloroflexota bacterium
CCGTAGCGGATTTCTGACAGCGGCACATCCATGCGCTTGAGGTTGGCCTGCATCCGGCCCATCATGCCCGGCCAGCCCAGGTCTAGCAGCAGGCGGGAAGTGCCGGCGCTGATAACCCAATAGTTGGTCGAGCGGTAGCCGACATTGATGATAGTTACTTCGGGTGGGATCATAACAAGGCTACCATGAGGCTCGTAGCGAGGAGTAAGATCGACGTGGGCGCCCACAGGTTTCTTTCCAATGGGCTGGGGGTGATAAGGTTGAGAATAGTGGCGATGGCCGCGAACCCCACCACGATCCAGATGGCCCAGGAAGCCGGCGATCGAAACCCAGCCAGCATGAGGTCGGCCCGAATCAGGACAACGGCCGCCAGGGCTATCAGGATCACTACCTGAACCAGGCTGGCGATTCTCAGCCTCGGTGGGAAGGTGCCCGGATATTGCCCGCCCATAGCTGCCTGGCCCCAGGGCATGCCGGCTGCCAGGCCGAGTTGAAATGAAACGATTATGCCGGTCAGGATAGTATATACAATTGCTGCGATGGTTGTCATCGTCATCTGTTCCTTCCCCCAATCTGTTGTACTTGTTTTACGGCCGTTCTCCACGCCAAACGCCAAATGGCTTAGGGGCATGAAACCCTGGTTAAGAATTCTGATATGCTATTTTGAACGCAAGAATGACTGCTGCGCCTATGGTGATACTGCCGGGATCAAAAGCCTGAATTTCACCGCTGTCATCTGGCTGAATTTCATAAGCTACATGACCAAAGGAACAACCTGTATCCATTACTGCCTATTGATTACTACAAACCGAGGCAGTAACGCACAGTTTCTGTAAAAGCAAACTCTTCCTCAATCGCCCGCAGTTCGTGCTGGATTTGGGGGTCATTGGCCATGGCTACCAGGTCACTTTCAAACCGGCTTTTTTCGTTGAGTGTGTTTTCCTTAATACGCTGCACCAATCGTTCCATCAGCCACAATTGCTCAGCCAGCGATAGACGGCCAATGTTATTTTCCATTTGCGTTAAGATTGGCATGTTCATCATCTTATCTCCGTACTTTGGTCCAAACCACAATTCTTCCAGTTGATTCGATCCCTATTATACAACTGAAACCTGAATACCGAACACACCCTACGGCCGTACCAACACCCGCTCATCCCCCACGCGGCGGGTAAGGCGCTGCTCGTCCAGGTGTTCGAGGATGGCGATGGCGTATTTGCGACTGGTTTGCAGCAGGTCGCGGGTCTGGGCGGCGTCGATAGCCCCGTTTGCCCGCAAGTATTTCGTGACCTGGGCTACAATTTTTTCATACTCGGCCGGGGCGTAGACCACGTCGGCGTTCAGTTGGTGCAGCCGGCCCAGTTCGACCAGGGCGGTAAACACGTCTTCGCCCACGGCCGCCTGGCACTCCTTGACGCTGGGGG
The DNA here is from genome assembly GCA_046484685.1 of Chloroflexota bacterium. Classification (GTDB taxonomy): domain Bacteria; phylum Chloroflexota; class Anaerolineae; order Promineifilales; family Promineifilaceae; genus SLGK01. The sequence goes on from JAWOIM010000476.1 coordinate 1,425, forward strand.
AGTCGATACCGGCCTGGATAAAGCGGTGGAGTAGTTGCTCAACGGCCGTTTCCTGCGCCTCACTAAAGACGACCTCATGATCGGGCAGGCTGACCAGCGCCCCCTTTTCGGCCAGCCGATTGGCCTGAACGGCCGTGGCCACCAGCGCGTTAAACAGCGGCGGCGTGACGTTAAGGCGGCTGCGTAACTCCTCCCGCGATAGGCCCAGCCGCAGCGGCTGGCTGGCGTGAAAGCGACCCACCAGCCTTTCTGCCTCGTCCAGCAGGTCGGCCTGGCGGCCTGCCGTCAGAATATGGCCATTGTGGTTGAAGAGGGTGCCTTCCTCGGCCAGTTGGTTCAGGGCAGATACGGCCGTTTCCCTATCCAGCCCTACCTCCTTCAGCAGCTTCTTTTCCGTGGTTGGCTGGCGGCGGCGAATGGTTTGCAGCACCAATTCGGCCGGGCTGCCTGCGGCCAGCGTTTGCAGCCGCTCCACCCCTTCCGGCCGAAAGCGGCGGTGACGCCGTCCGGGGTGGGGATCCAGAACGCGCCCGCCGCCCAGCGTGCCCGCCGGTGAGGGACGGCGCAAAATAAAGCGGTCGCCACGCACCACGGCCACCGGTTCGGCCAGGGCCAGTTGCAGCCAGCCCTCCGCGCCCGGCTCAATCTGCTTGCTGCCGATGACGCGGGTGCGGGCCACCACTTCGGCCGCGCCGGTAAACAGCTTGACTTCGACGTTGTGTTGCAGAGGTTTGTCAGCGCTGGCCAGATGGCGATAGGCCACGTCCAGCAAAATCGTGCCCCGCACCACCCCCGATTGGGCAATGACGTCGCCCCGTTTGACCTCATCCTTGTCGATGCCGGTCAGGTTGACGGCCACGCGGCTGCCGGGCTGGACCACCTCTCGTTTGGTTTTGTGGGTTTGCAGGCCGCGAATACGGCCGTTTCTCCCCGCCGGCTGAATCTCGATATTGTCGCCAGTGTGGAAACGGCCGTCGAGCAGCGTACCCGTCACCACCGTGCCAAACCCGGTCAGGCTAAAGACGCGGTCTACCGGCAAACGGGGCCGTCCCAAATCGGGTCGAGCCTCCACAGCGGCCAACTGTGCCTGAATGACCCGCTTGAGTTCATCCAGGCCCTGCCCGCTGTGGGCCGAAACCGGCACAATGGGCGCGTTGGCCAGAACCGTGCCCGTCAGCGTCTCGCTCAGGTCCAGCGTCACCAGTTCCAGCCAGTCGGGGTCGTCGATGAGGTCCACTTTGGTCAGGGCGACCACACCGCTGCGAACTTCCAGCAGGTCGA
>JAWOIM010000507.1:0-3963 GCA_046484685.1 Chloroflexota bacterium
CCGACCTGCTGCGTCACGCGCCCCTGACGGAAGCGGATAAGTGGTTTTTGGCTGTACTGGCAGATGAAGAAGTAAGAAGTGGGATGTAAAAAGTGAAAAGTTTTTTCGTAATTCGTAATTCGTAATTCATAATTTGTAATTGGTAATTAACTATGCGTGGATGCACACAACTTTTAGCCGGAATTTTTGTCGTTATTTTTATCATAACGGCCGTTTTTACCCTGTTTCTTGTTAATCTGGCTCACGGCCTGACGGATCGGGATACGGTGAAATCGGTGCTAAACCTGGAGCTGCTGGCCCGGGAGGCGCTGCCGGGTTTGCTGGCCGATGGGCTGCGTCGCAGTGCGGCCGAGCGAGGATTGGCCGTAGACCAGATTGATGAGGCGGCCCTGGATGCCGCTTTTGATGTCGTCGTGCCCCCTGGTTATATTGATGGGCTGACAGAAACGGCCGTTGACGGCCTTTACGACTACCTGGAAACGGGTGACCCGGCGCAGGCAACGCTGGCGCTGGACGTCAAACCCATGATTGACCGCCTACAAGGGGAGCCGGGCCGGCAGGCAACCCTGGCGCTGGCACAAAGCCTGCCCCCTTGTGAACAGTCGCTCAGCCCTGAGCAGATACAAGCGGGCCAGATTGAGTTAGATAACTGCCTGCCGCCCAACGTCCCGGCCGAAACGGCCGCCCTGATGCTGCACCAGGCCATTGTCGATGGACTCAACGAGAACCCGCAAGTTATTGGCGAAGGGGTCGTGCGCCTTAACCTGTTTGAAGCAAGCCAAATGAACCAGCAGCAGTTGGCACAGGCGCAGCGCATTCAGCGCACCTTTGTTTTTTTGCAGCGCTGGAGTTGGAGTCTCTGGTTTATTCCTTTGCTCAGCCTGATGATCATTTTTACGTTGGCCGTGCGCTCAGTTAGCCAATGGGGCCATTGGTGGGGCTGGCCGCTGCTGCTGGCCGGATTATTTGCCTTTATTTTGGCCGCGATGGTGCCGGCGGTGCTGCTGGTTTATAGTCGCACGGCCATGGCTGTTACGGCCGATGGTGGTCTAACGGTGGCAGCCATGAGCGGCCGCCTGGCCCAATCCCTTTCCGACCTCTGGCTGCGCCGTGTTCTCATCCAGGCCGGTCTCCTGGGTTTTATCGGCTTGGGTTTTGTTATCATGGGCTTTGTTACCACCACCGGTCGTCCGGTTGAGGAGCCCTATCCGGTGAGCAGTAAACAGTAAACGGTAAACGGTTTTAGGTCTTTTGGATTTCGCGAGGTCTAACGTGAAACGTGAAGCGTAATAGGTCATGTCTCTCTGACTCACGCATCACGCATCACGCCTCACGCCTCACGTTTCACGCATCACGGTTTATTATTTAGCACAGCCTGACACCAGGCAAATAGGGGTGGGTCATCGTGGGCAAAGGACCAAAAAGCAGCCAGCCAGCGGCGGGTTGGGTGATATAGGTGGGCCAATCCCTGGTTGGCCAGCCATTCTTGGGCTAGTTGGCGGTCCTGCTCGGTGGCTGTAGGGGTGATAGGCGGGTCGAGATAAACGGCCGCGGCCACCGGGTCCAGCCGGGCATCCCCCATGATGGCTACCACACCAAAGTCAAGAACGGCCGTTATCTCTCCATTTTCTGCCAGCATATTGCCGGGGAAAGCATCCAGGTGCACCAGCGCAGGCATAGTTGGCTCCGGCAGGGCCTCGGCCAGCGCTATGGCCGAAATATGGGCAAACTCACCCCCGGCCGCCGCCAGGCTGTGGCCAGCGCGTTGGGCCAGATAGGCCCGAAAGGAACTGGTACGGATTACGTTCGGCCCCTCAAACAAATCCCCATACCAGGGCCGCCCCAGCCCCAGCCGGTGAATGGCCGCCGCTGCGTCCAGATAGCCGGTAATCAGCCGTTCCCGTACCGGGTTACTGACTTTGGCTAACAGGTCGATTAACGGCCGTCCCGCCAGCCGCCGCTCAATCGTGACCCAATACAGATCAATCTCAAGCATCTCCAGGACGGTGGGGAGAGCAAACGAAACCCGGTCCTGAGTGGCAGCCATCTCTTGCAGCAGGGCGGTACGGCCAACCACACTGCGCTGCGTCGTGCCCGGCCGGTAGATGCGAGCTACCCGCGCCTCATCCAGTCCATACACCCAGGCTTCACCGCCCAGACCCAGCAGGGCGTCCGGGCCGATGCCCAAAGCAGTCAAAACAGTGTCAGGTGCAGTACGAGCAGCTTCTTTCATAATAGTATTCTGCAAGCCAAATTCTTGTACAATGAGCAAGAATATTGTCAAAGATGACGCAGATGACGCAGATTTATAAATTTTTTATCTGCGTCATCTGTGCAATCTTTGATGAACCTTTTTGGTTCTGGCTTGTCCAGGTTAGGGTTCACTTTGTCCCTTTGTGTCAAATTTTTCTCCGTGTCTCTGCGTTAAATTCTGAGAGGCGCACGGCCGATGCCGGGCCAGACGCGCAGCAGGCCGAGCACGGCCCGGATGCTGATCCAGGCTCCGGTGATGATCCAGACCCAGGTCAGCGCTCCGGCCTGACTTTCGTCGAGCAAGAGCAGCGCCCCACCGGCCGCACCGGAAGCCAGCAGCATCACGTTACGTAAAAAACGGAAATCGGCCGTGCCCCAGTGAATGCCGTCACTGACAAAAGCCAGGGCGTTGAGCGGCTGGACCAAAACGGCTGCCAGCCAGGCCGGTTGAAACAGGGCCACGGCCGTCGCCGGGACCAGCAGCCGTATAGCCCACCCTTCTCCCAGCCACATGATCAGCCCTAACAGAATGCCCAGGGCTACGCCCCAAACGCTTGTTATCCAGGCCACTTTTTTCGCCTGGGCCACCTGCTGTGCCCCTAGAAAATAGCCGATCAGACTTTGGGCGGTAATGGCCAGCGCGTCCAGCCCCAGGCCGGTGAAGATCCAGACCTGGCGGATGGCCTGATGGGCGGCCCCGCTTTCGGCCCCGATGCGGGTGGCGATGCGCGTGGTCAACAGCATGAAGAGCATCAGCATCCCGGTTCGCACAAAAAGGTCGCCCCCGATGCGGATCAACTGCCAGGCTTCGCCCCATTTTAGCTGGCGAGGCCAACCAAGACGCCGGAGAACAACGGCCGTTCCCCAGACCGCTCCCATCCATTGGGCCAGGACGCTGGCCAGGGCCGCCCCGGCAATCCCCAGCGCAGGGATGGGACCGAGGCCAAAAATCAGCAGGGCGTCCAGACCGATGTTGAGGGCGTTAACGCCCAGAGCGATCCAGAGGGGAGTGGTCATATCTTGCAGGCCGCGCAGCGCACCGGCCGCTGCCAGAAAGAGTAGGACGGCCGGTGCTCCCCACAGCCGGATGCGCATGTAGAGAACGGCATCAAGTTCTAATTCGGCCGTGGCCCCCAGCAGGCGGGCCACCGGCGGGGCCAGCCCGTAGCCCACGACCAGCAGGAGCAGCCCGGCCAACGCGCTCAGCAGCAGGGCCAGCCCGGTGACCCGGCCGGCCCGCGCCAAATTATCTCGCCCGGCCGCCTGGGCCACCTCCGTTTGGGTGCCAATGCCCAAAAAGTTGAAAACCCACAGCACGCTGGATAAAGCTGCTGTACCTACGCCCAGCGCCGCCAGGGGCACAACGCCCAATTGGGCCACAAAAGCGGTATCAACCAGACCCGTCAGCGGTTCGGCAATCAGGGAAAAGAAGACGGGCACAGAGAGAGCCAGGACGGTGCGGTGGGGGGCTTGGGTGAAGGGATGGGTCATGGTCGGTAATCGGTAATCGGTATTCGGTAATCAGGAGTACTTCTCGCGGATCGTTTATACCGGAGGACACGATCTCTCCGCATTGGCGGTCAAGGAGGGGCGAGTGGATGTGGGTTTGTCGCCACGCACCGGTTTGACAACGTCGTCGACCGTGGGATATCACGCTCGACGACGTGAACCTCCTCTGGAAATCCGCGGTCGTCCCGCAGGATCCTTTTG
>JAWOIM010000567.1:0-5446 GCA_046484685.1 Chloroflexota bacterium
CGCCGACGGCAACGTCTTTTTTGGCACCTTTGAAGTGTACGCCGGTTCCGGGTGACAATCTATCTGTTAAATTTGCGATGTCCTATCTGTCATATAAACTGGCGCAGATAGTCAACTGCCAGCAGTAAGCGGCTGCCGTACCAGGAGAACGTCTCGCCGTCGACCAGGTAAACGGGACAGCCAAATTCGGCCAGAAAGGCCTGGCGCTGCTTTTCGGCAAAGGGGAATGGCTCTAAGGTGGCCTGACCGGCGATCATGTAGGGCTTTTGCCAGATGAAGGAGCCGGCGGGCAACGGCCGTTGGCGGCCGGGCAACCGGGTAAACTTCGCCTCAATCGCCGCCGCTAACGCCGTTGCCCGCTCCGCCCGGTCTACCAACTGCCCCACACGGCGAATCATCTCCAACGCCTCGGCCAGCATCGTGATGTCGCTCATCCAGACCGGGTAGCGGGTCGCCAGCCGCTCGATGCCCTCCCGGTAATTCTCTTCCTTGTTGCCGATGATCAGGTCGGGTTGTAGTTGATCAATCAGATCAAAGCGAAACTGCTTGGTGCCGCCCACGCTGGGTAGCTGCGTTACTTTGTCGGCCGGGTGGATACAAAATTTGGTGCGGCCGATAATCTCCGCTGCCAGCCCCAGGTCAAACAGCAGTTCCGTTTGGGACTAGAACGCTTCCGGCGACTGCCTCCTGGATGATCTCCATCACTTCAATTTGGGGATGGCCGCGGAAAGCCTCTTTGGGCGGCCGGCCGGCGCGGGCGTGCCCCTCTTTGAATTCAGCAGACTGGGTCCACGCTTCGAAATCTTCTTTGGTTTCCCAAGCAGTAGATTTATGAAATCAGGACAAATTCGGCCGTTGTCTTGGCCTGTACTTCCGCCAGCGTAGCGCCGGGCATCAATTCGTTGAGAGTCAAATGGCCGTTACGCCAACCAAATACTGCCAGCTCCGTAATCACCAGGTCTACCACCCCGGCGGCTGTCAGGGGCAGGGTGCAGGTGGGCACAATTTTGGCTTCGCCACGCGGGCTGGTGTGGTTCATGGTAATAATGAGCCGTCTGGCCCCGGCGGCCAGATCCATGGCCCCGCCTACACCCAGCAGCGGTTTACCCGGAATAGCCCAGTTGGCCAGATTGGCCGCTTCATCCACCTGCAAGCCGCCCATGATGGCCACGTCCACATGACCGCCGCGAATCATGGCAAAGGAGTCGGCACTGTCAAAATAGCTGCTGCCCGGCAGGGGCGTGACCGGCACCTTACCGGCATTAACCGGGTAATCCAGCGCACCCCCCAACTCCGGTGCCGGACCGACACCCAGCATCCCGTTCTCCGTATGCAGAATGATACCCATCTCGGGCGTAATCAGATCGGCTACCAGGGTGGGAATGCCCACACCGAGGTTGACCACATCCCCAGCGTGCAGTTCGGCCAGCGCCCGGCGGGCTATGCTGAGCCGCTGCGTGCCGGCTTTTTTAACTTCGGGGTCAACTGAAGCCGAGGAACCGAGGTCGCTCAGTGTCGTCTGGGCCTGGACCAGGTAGTCGACGTAACAGCCCGGTGTATGAATCTGATTAGGGTCCAGATCGCCGGCGGGCACAATCGTTCCCACCTCGGCAATCACCAGGTCGGCCGCCGTGGCCATGGCCTTGTTAAAGTTTTGCTCTGTCATCCGATAAACCAGATTACCGGCCGTATCGGCCAGCCTGGCGCGAATAAAGGCCACGTTACCACGTAGAGCAGGCTGAAAGAGGTAAGGACGGCCGTTTATCACCTTCACCGCTTGCTGACCGGCCAGGGGCGTGTCCACCGCTGTCGGTGTGTAAAACCCACCCAAACCGGCCCCGCCGGCCCGCAGCGCCTCTGCCAGCGACCCCTGCGGGATTAGCGCCACTTCCACATCGCCAGCCTGAGCCGCAGCCACTGCCTCCCGATTACTGGTGAAGAAGGAGCCGATGGCCTTCTTGATTTGCCCGTTACGTAGCAGCCGACCGCCGCCCAAGCCCGGCTCTCCCACATTGTTAGAGACGTAGGTTAACCGGTCTGTGCCTGTTTTGGCCAGGGCGTGCAGCAAATGGACAGGATTGCCCGTCATACCAAAGCCGCCCACCAGGAGGGTATCACCGCTTTTAACGAGCCGGGCTGCCTGCTCAACGCTAATTTGTGTTACTTGTTTCATACGTTTTAACTCCCAGGATCTTGATGACATCTTGTCGAGTTAACTCAGCCATGCGAAAAGGTTCCTGTTACTGATGGGGGGATACAGCCTGGGGCCAGCACCTTGACAACCGCATGGACCAGCCGTTGGGCAAATGCCATAGCCCGTTCCACCGTCACGTTGATCGTTTACAGAATATTTCCACCAGAACAATCCCAGTGCCGAAAATCCATGAATCTGGCCGGCAAACCAGCCGTGAGCGGTTTAGCTGTCAGGTAATAGGGTGACCGGCTATAGGGCACAGGCAAGACTAGTCCCAATGTACGCAAGGTTTTTGTTAAAGCAGTTGTCGGCGTGGAGAGCCAATGGACAAAGCGCCCGCCGGTATTGTGAATAGTTCTTCCCCAATGGGTCAATAAGCCAGGCAAATCTGGCCCATAGGCCATTAACAAAGTACACCCGTTGACGCCTCCGAAGAAAATCGGCCGATCGATCACGATGCCGCAGATCTGCGTTCCCTCTTGCCAGACACCAAACCGATACTGGCGAAAGGGGTGGTCGGCAAAGCGATTTTTTAACCAGACTGGATCGGCAGCAAAACGAAAACAATTCCCTGGTTGCGCTGCCGGCCACCGGCCAATTGGCCAGTGGGTAGTTAGTTCAAGCGGACTTGAACTTTGCCGACGCGAAGACAACCAAAGTAGGTACGGCTGCATCTTACCCAACACCTGGTAACCATACCCTTTACTGCGTTTATCTACCTTGACCCCTGCGGCATTAGAGAAGCCGACCCCGGCTACAATTCCCATCGCCTGCAATGTAGCATAAACCGGTTGGGCTATCTGCTTGACCAGCCCACGGCCGCGAAAGTCAGGATGCACTGCCATGTTGACACTCAAACCTATGCGAAATAAGGTGTCCTGTGGGGAAATGACGGGGTTCACCAGGCAGGTATACTGGGCCACCAGTTGATGTTGTTCCCAGGCTCCCCAGGCAACAAGTTGCCATCCCTGGTGAAACCATTGCCACAGAGCCTCCATCTCGGCTGACTGACGGCCAAAAGAAATGGCAACTAATTCGGCCCACGGTTCCACATCGGCCAGGGTTAAACGGCTAAAGTTCATCATGATATGATTGAGCTAGATTTTCTGGCTCAAGGTTGCTGTCACCTCCTATCCAGGCTGCCAGTAGATTACAAAAACAACCGATTTCAGTTTCACTAATAACGGAGTTTGGTAGCTGCCCCAACTAGAGAGAGACATGTTGACAGATTCGGTGAACGCGCTCAGCTAACTCCATGCCGTCTGTGGTGCCTGTTTCCAGGTAAGTCAGAATCTGGATCACATATTTCTGTGCCTGGTCTACCTTGCCTGATTCGATCGCTAAGTGGGCCAACCCGGCCAACGCTTCGTTGGCCAGGTGGGGCTGTCCCATCTGGCAATGAAGGGTCAGAGCCGCTTGATAAGCTGTTGCGGCCTCGCATTGTTTTCCTTGAGCAGCCAGGGCGTGGGCGTAGCTGCACAGCGCCTTGCCTTGTAAAGCATGATCACCCAACTGCTGCGTCAAGTTATGGGCCTCATAGCCATACATCACTGCTGCTTCCTCGTTGCCCAACTGGCCGCAGGCCAGGCTCAATTGACAGAGGCTGGTTGCCTCTGCCCGCCGTTCCCCAATCTGGCAGGCCATTTCCAGGGCTTCTTGTAGCGTTTTCCTGGCTTGTTCAAGTTGTCCCGTATGGCGTTGGTGTATACCCTGGTGCAGATGCCCCAGAACAAGGCCCTGTCGGTACTCAATCGCTTCGTTTATGCGCTGTGCCCGCTCTAAAAAACTGTTTGCCTCTTCATACAGGCCCCGGTATAGGGCTATCAGCCCCAAATGGCTGAGGGCACTGCCGGCTTCTCGCTGCTGATTCATCTCTTGGGCTATCTGTAAAGCCTCCTGGTAGCGCTGCTCTGCACCGGCGAAATCACCGTGGTGGCTGTGTATCATGCCCAATCCTAACAGGCTGGCTGCTTCTACCCGGCGGTCGCCGCTTGCCTGGCAAATCTGCAACTGTCGTTCCAGGTAGCTTTGTGCCGTGGCATGGTCGTTCTGGTAAATGGCTGCCACCGAGAGATTGTGCAGAGCCGTTTCTTCTCCACGCCGGTCCCCCAACTCCCGGCTAATGGCCAGAGCCTGCTCAAAATAGTTGCGAGCCTGGGGCACGTCACCCTGGTCTCCGACTACCACCCCCAGGTTAAGCAGAGCACCATAGGCGACTGGCTGCCGTCCTACCGCCTGGCCCAGGCGTAGGGCCTCTTCCAGATGTGATTGAGCGGCAACTGTTTCCGTTTGGCGACACAATGCTTCACCCCAACGTAACCGGCCTTCTGCTTCTAAGGCAGTATGGCCAATCGCCTGGGCCAGTTCCAGGAGTGAGCGGGCGGCTTCAATGGCCTCAGCATAACGGGCCTGAAGTGTCAAAAGTCGGGATTGATAAGCGATTAGTTCACCCAGGGTTTCTTTTTCCCTGGCGTTTGCCTGGCCGTTGTGATCGGGTCCACGCAGAGCGACCACCGCCCGCCGGAAAGCCTGGCTGCCCTCAGCCAGGGGACCGGCTAGATGGTAGTAGGCAGCCAGGCCGTGCATGCCGCACCGCAGCAGCGCTGTTTCTCTTTGTGCAGCCGCCCAATTCCAGGCAGTCCGTATATTGGCCAGATCGTTCTGTACGGCCGTAACGGCCCCGGCTGCTTTATCTCCCAGAAAATCTTTTTCGTGCTTAGCCAGCCAATTCAGATAGTAGGTGCTGTGCACTTGCTGCACAGTCGTTTGTTGTTTCCGGTCATCGGCCAACTTTTCAGCAGCAAACTGGCGCAGCAATTCGTGTAGTCTGATGCGGTCTGCTTGCTCAGCAGGTTGCAGTAAACATTTTTCTTGTAACCGGTTTAGGATGTCCGCTGTTGTCCCGGTGATGGTTTGAGCGGCTTCCCGGCTGCAACTGGCAGAAAAAACAGAGAGTTGGGCCAAAACGGTTCGTTCTTCATCAGGCAGCAAACACCAGGAATGTTCAAAAACGGCCCGCATACTGTGATGGCGTAGAGGCACGTCCCGCATAGGGGTGGTTAGAAAGGCCAGTCCGCGTTCGATTTCCTGGGCGATAACCTGGCAACTGGTGTGGGGGACCCAGGCTGCTGCCATTTCCAGAGCCAGAGGCAGCCCTTCAACCAGTTGGCATATGTGACTTAGGGCCGCCCGTTCGGCCGCATTGGGAGTAAAACCGGCCTGAATTTTACGGACCGAATGGATGAAGAAGGC
>JAWOIM010000727.1:0-6096 GCA_046484685.1 Chloroflexota bacterium
TCAATGATCTCGGATCATCAATACACTTATGATTTCTATTGTCATTCCAGCTCATAATGCGGCGGCGACCATTACCCAATGCCTGGAGGCGCTGGCCCAGCAAACCGTTGCGCGCGACCGGTATGAGGTCATTGTGGTAGACGATGGCTCGACCGACAATACGGCCGAATTCGTCCAGGCCGCCCCGGTCAAGCTGATCCGCCATGAGCGTTCACGCGGGGCCGCCGCGGCTCGTAACAGCGGCCTGCGGGCGGCTCAGGGCCAGATCATCTGCTTCACTGATGCCGATTGCGCCCCCGCCCCTGATTGGATCGGCCAGATAACCAGCCCCCTTTGCCGGGACCCGGAAACAATCGGCAGCAAAGGGGTATACGGCAGCCACCAGCCCCAGTTAGTGGCTCGCTTTGTCCAGATTGAGTATGAAGACAAATATGACCTGCTGCACGGGCAAGAACAGATTGATTTTATCGACACCTATTCGGCTGCCTACCGGCGCGACGTGCTGCTGGCCAACGATGGGTTTGATGAAAACGTTTTCTACGTGGAAGATCAGGAGTTGAGTTTTCGCCTGGCGGCACGGGGCTACAAGATGGTTTTTCAACCCCAGGCGCGAGTTTATCATCGCCACAGTGATACGCTGTTGAAATACGGCCGTAAAAAGTTCATGATCGGCTATTGGAAAGCACAAATCATCCGTCGTTTTCCCGGCCGGGCCGTTAAAGATTCCCACACTCCGCAGGTACTTAAGCTGCAAATGCTGCTCATGGCCCTGTTGTTGGGCAGTCTGCCCCTTCCCCTGCTGGTGGGCTGGCTTTGGCCCCAACATCATCTGGGGCCCCAAATGATGCTGGCGGCCAGCCTGCTGCCGCTGGCCACGGCCGTTGGCTACACCCTCACCACCCTCCCCTTCTGCCGCAAAGCGTGGGGCAAAGATCGGGCCGTGGCCCTGGCAGCACCCGCCTTGCTGGCTCTGCGTGCCCTGGCCCTCGGCTTTGGCTATGGGTGGGGGCTGCTGCGCCCCCACACCGAAATTAGTGACCGGGCCGAAAATACAATTGGCGGCCTCAACTTTGTGGGCAAGCGGCTGCTGGATATGGGGGGCGCCCTGCTGGGGCTGGGGGTAACGGCCATAATTGGTTTGCCGATTGCCCTGGCTATTCGCCTCGACTCGGCCGGCCCGGTTATCTTCAAACAGGAGCGGGTGGGGCAGGATGGACGGCCGTTTACCGTTTATAAATTTCGCTCTATGAAAGCCGGGGCCGAAGCTGAACTGGAAAAGCTGCTCGATCTGGACGAACTAAGCCAGCCCGCCTTCAAACTCACCGATGACCCTCGACTGACCCGTGTCGGCCGTTTCTTGCGCCGCTGGAGCCTGGATGAGCTGCCCCAGTTCTGGAACGTGCTGCGCGGCGATATGAGCCTGATTGGGCCTCGCCCCGAAGAGTCTCGCCTGGTGGCCCGCTACAACGATTGGCACCGCCGCCGCCTGGCCGTCAAGCCGGGCATCACCGGCCCCATGCAGGTCAACGGGCGCGGCGACCTGCCCCTGGATGAGCGCGTGCGGCTGGAGCTGGACTACATCGAAAATTACTCTCTGTGGCGCGACCTGGTTATCCTGGCCCAAACCATTCCGGCCGTCATCAAAGGTACGGGCGCGAGATAATAGTTAATTTGAGAGCTTCCAACTCACCACTCATGACCGGTCTCATTACAAGTAGTTTGGCGCTGCTGGTATATGGCCTGACGCTGGCCCCGGACCTCACCTGGGCCAACCAGAGCGGGGACGGGCCGGAGCTGATTACGGCCGCCATGACGCTGGGCGTGCCCCACCCGCCCGGATACCCCACCTATACGCTGCTGGGCTATCTGTTTGGCCACCTGCCGCTGGGAACGGTCGCTTTTCGCTTCAATCTGTTTTCGGCAGTAGGGATGGCCGTGGCGGCTGGCTTTACGGCGATGATGGTTTGGGGGATGGACGACGGACGATGGACGATGGACGGCGATGTGGTTTCCCCAAAGGGACAGTCGTCTGTCGGTGGCCGGTTGCCGGCGGTGGCGGTCGGCCTCAGCCTGGCGTTGGCCCCCCTGGTGTGGAGCCAGGCGACGGTAGCCGAGGTGTATGGGCTGTCTATGGCCTTGCTGGCGGCCACGCTGTGGGCCTTGTGGCAGCCTCGGCCGCGCCCCTGGCTGTGTGGCGCTCTGTTGGGATTGACGGTAACCGCTCACCTGACGGCGCTGCTCTGGCTGCCGCTGGCGTTGGTGCGTATACGACCCCGGCACTGGCCGGTGCTGGCGGGCGGCCTGCTGCTGGGGCTGACGCCCTTTCTGGCCCTGCCCTGGCTGGCCCAAAGTGGGGGGCCGCTGGTGTGGGGCCAACCGGATACGCCGGCCGGCTGGTGGTGGCTCATCACGGCCCGAATTTACCATGCGAACCTGTTGGCCCACGGTTGGGTCTACAGCATGCAGCAGGCGTGGCAGCTTCTAGGGCTGCTCACGGTGCAGTTTACGCCGCTGGGGCTGCTGTTGGTGGGGTATGGGGGGGCAAAGGGGTGGCAAACGGCCGTTTCGTCCCGTGACCATTGGGGCTGGCTGCTCATGGCGGGAACGGCCGCTGCGTATTTTATCTACGCCGCCCTCTACCACACGCCCGACTACCAGGTCTTCGTCCTGCCCGCCCTGCTTCCTCTCGCCTGGCTGCTCTACCCCGCCTTCCAAAAACTTACACACCTTTCTTTTTTCTCCCTTCTTCCCCCATATCTCCCTCTCCTCTTGCCTCTGGCGCTGCTTTTGCTACACTACTCAGAACAAAACCTGCGCCAGGAAACACCGGTGCGGCCCGGAGCCATCACCATGCTGCATACTCTTCCCCCGGAAGCGATTGTATTAACGCCGGGAGACCAGACAATTTCAACGTTGTGGTACTTTCAGGCAGTGGAAGGGCAGCGACCTGACCTGGTTTTAGTGGATCACAATTTGTTTGGCTTTGACTGGTATCGGGAACGTTTAGGAGATGATTACCCGTTTTTGGACGCGCTGGACCAGGGCAGCCCGGCCGACTTTTTTGAGGCCAATCGAGATAAACGGCCGTTTTGTCACGTCGGGTTTACATCAGAAATTGAGCCAATTGTACGCTGTGGCGGGTAACAATTGGCAAGCGACTTACCTGCCACCCTAACACTTAAATGACAACAAACAATCCCCCACACCCACCACCTCTACCCTCTACAACTCGCCTGGTACGCACTGTCATTTTGCTGGGACTGACCCTACTACTGCTCTGGCTGGGGCTAAAGGGGTGCCGCGTTGCCCGAGCCGTTAATAATTTACAGAGCCACCAGGACGATGCCGAAACGCTGTTGGCAGATGCAGATGGCCTGACTGATATAGATCCGGCTGCGGCCGCGGTGTTGGTGCAGGGCATACGACGAGATGTTTTGGTATTGCAGCGGGAGACGGCCGTTTTCATGCCCCTGGCCCCTTATCTCGGCTGGCTGCCTCGCATTGGCCCCCTGGTGCAGGCCGCTCCCCAGTTGATGACCATGGCCGAAGGGGGAACGCGAACGGCCGTTTTTGCCTACCAGGGGCTTCAGCCGGCGCTGGCGCTGCTAACCGCGGACAACAACCCAACTGCGCCTCTGCCCGCGCTGGTAGAACATCTTGCCGCCGCCCAACCCGATCTGATCCAGGCTGAACTGGCCCTCAACCAGGTGGTGGCTGCGCGCCAGGCACTCCCTCGTGAAGAAGAATTACCCTGGCGCGTGCGCACCCTGCTGGCCCAGGCCGACGAATGGCTGCCGCTGGGGCAGCGCGGCCTGCAAATAGCCCAGGTCTTGCCCGACGTCATGGGCCATGATGAACCGCGCCGCTACCTGATTCTGGCCCAAAACGAAGATGAACTGCGGGCCACGGGCGGCTTTCTATCCGGTGCGGGCGTATTGGTCATAGAGCAGGGGCAGATTGTGCAAATGGATTTTCAGGATGCCAACCGGGTTGATGCCTGGGCCGAAACCGGGTTTACGCTGACCAAGCCCTATGATTTTGCCCCTCAACCTTATTATGATTTTATGGGCATACAGCCCTTCCTCTTTCGCGACGCCAACTTTTGGCCTGATTTTCCCACCTCATCTGAGCAGGCCATTGCCCTCTATGAATATGGGCAGGACGACCTGACTCCCTTTGCCGGGGTCATTGCTATTGATCAATACTTTTTACAGCTTTTGGTGGCAGCCACCGGCCCGGTCCAATTGGAAGATGGCCAGACCATTACCAGCGGCAATTTGTTAACAGCGATGCGGGCAGCCTGGAATGATAGGGAAGCAGATGACACGACCAGCGACTGGCTGCGGCAGCGCAAAGACTTTTTGGGTACATTTGCCCAGGCGCTACGCCAAAAGTTGGAGGGGGATATTGGCGACATAGACCTGCTGCTGCTGGTGCAAAATATGGATCAGGCAGCACAAGGCCGGCATATTCAAATTTATTTACGGAATATGGATGAGGCAGCCGCAGTCATCGACAGATTGAGCTGGAACGGCCGTTTACCCAACAAACCCCATCAGGACACGCTTATGGTTGTCGAGTCTAATTTTGGCTACAACAAGGTCAACAGCCTGATCGAACGCTCCACTACCTACGCTGTCGATTTGGGCCAAATGCAGGCCGATACCCGCATCACCTTTACCCACCGGGGGCCAGATGAAGGAGACACCTGCGATCAGACCGTCAATTACACCATTGAAATCCGCTATGAGCAGATGGTCAATCGCTGCTACTGGAACTTTTTGCGATTGTACACGCCCCACGGCAGCACCCTGATCGAGGCCAGCCGCCACCCGGCCCCGGCCACGGCCTTTATCCACAACCAGGCCTGGTCGGGTGACGCTTACCTGCTGGATGATCCCAGCGGACTGACCACCATTGCCAACTTTTTGCTGCTAGAATGGGGCGAAACGGCCGTGGTCCATACGCGCTACCAACTACCGGCCAGCGTCATCCAAACGACAGATGGAACGCAAGCCTACAAGCTCACCATTTATAAACAAGGGGGGCTGCCTCCTCAACCGTTAACGGTAACCATTACGCTACCGGCCAACGCCCAACTGGTAAACGCAGAACCTAAACCCACAAGTGTGAACGATCAGACAGTAACATTTGACACAACCCTGGCTTCTGACTTACAGTTTATGGTCACATACAGATAACAAAGGTATGAAGTAAAAAGTTAAAACACCATCCATAAGGAAGAGAGTAGATGAAACAAATTGTCACCTATATTTTACGCCATCTCCCTATACCAGGCTTGCTGTTAGCCCTGCTGCTGGTTGGAGGCTATCCCCCTGACAGCAGCCTGGCTCAATCTTTCCCCACCTTTACCCCAACACCCGGGCCGGCTACCAATACGCCGGTGCCTCAACCCACCAATACACCACCGGCACAGCAGCCCACCAACACACCACCGGCACAACAGCCCACCAACACGCCGGCGGCAGCAACAGCTACCCCCATTTCGACATCCCCAGCGGGCACGGTCAGCGCCACGCCGGTAGTCTCTGAACCAATCCCCACGGCCGAACCGTGCAGCCCCACCCCAACCCTTCTTGCTATAACGGCCGTTACTGTCCGTCAAGGTCCCGGCACGGCTTACCCATTGTGGGGGCAGTTGGCAGCAGACGAGGTAGTCCTGCTGGCGGGTCGGGCCGCCGCAGCCACCTGGTGGGCCATTGAAGTGGATAATGGCGTAACCGGATGGGTGGCCAATTCAAGAACGGCCGTTTCTATTCAGGGGGACATTGCCCGCCTGCCTATCATCGAGGCGCCGGCCATCAATGGCAGTACTCCAACCCCTGGTCCTACCTGGCAGCCTACAGCCAATCCCCACTGCACTATAACACCCACCGCAACCAGGCCGGCGACAACACCTACAGCAACGGCAACCGCCACTGGTGAAGCAGAAAGCGATGTCATTGCCACACCCGAAACGGCCCCTGCCGGCACTGAACCAGATTTGGCTGAAAACGAGGCAGCCGGCCCTGACGCCGCTCTACCCACCCGCGAGTCGGTGGCCACCAGCGGGTCGGTGGCCACCCCCGCTCCGCT
>JAWOIM010000195.1:0-5078 GCA_046484685.1 Chloroflexota bacterium
ATGCTGAGATCTTTGCCAATTTCTATG
Organism: Chloroflexota bacterium; assembly: GCA_046484685.1. Taxonomy (GTDB): domain Bacteria; phylum Chloroflexota; class Anaerolineae; order Promineifilales; family Promineifilaceae; genus SLGK01. The sequence continues at coordinate 28 of JAWOIM010000195.1, forward strand.
TAGCCAAAAAAGCGGAAGTTTTCTCTGCGGGCCACACGATCAAATAGTTTGGTGACCGATTTGATTTTTTGGTGGTCGGGAGCCACGCCGGCCCGCACCAGCCCAAAGGGGGTGGGTAGGCGGTCAAACATGTCGATAGATACGGCCGTTTCCTTCTGTTTAAACAAATGTTCGGCGGCATAAAATCCGGCCGGCCCCGCTCCGATGATAGCAACACGCAGGGGGTTTTCACTGCTTCCAATGTGGGTCATAGTTTGCTCCTGGAAATTTGAATTATGAATTATGAATTACGAATTACGAAGGGAGTAACTGTGCCAGGCAGCTTCGTACCTCGTAAGTCGTCATTCGTCCTTTTATGACTCTTCGGCCATCAACTGCGTTTCCAGCGTATCAATCTCGCCCATGTATTCGTCACGCTGAACCTTGACGAGGTCGCCGATGGAAACGATACCGATTAACCGCTCATCTTTGAGAATGGGTAAATGGCGAAAGCGGCGCTCGGTCATGGTGTGCATCACCTGGGCGATGTCATCCTGGGGCACACCGGTAATAACCTGTTGGGTCATTATCTCAGAGACGGGGCGGGCAAACAGCTTTTCATCCTGGACCGCCTGGCGCACAATGTCCCGTTCTGACAAAATGCCTACCAGTTTCTCTGTCTCATCCAGGACAACCAACACGCCGATGTTATATTCCGCCAGCAGGGCTACTGCCTCGCGAATCAAGTTGTCGGGCCGAATGGTGATTATCTCCCGACGTTTGGTTGATAAAATACGGCTTACTTTCATGTGAAACCTCCTTCGAAGAGTGACCATAGACCACGGACGACAGACGACGGGTCACCGATCACCGATTACCGCTTACTGTACGTGAAGCGGTCGCGCAGCAACATTACCGCTTACTGCCCCATTGCCTGCTGCAAACGGCTGCAAGCGGGACAGGTCCCATCGGGGCGCAATATCGCATAACCGGCCTGCGGGTCACCGGCGGGATCATATTGGGCGAAGTCTACATTGTAAACGATAAAGAGCGCAACCCGGTTAGAGGTACGAGCGGCCGTTACGGCTTCGCCCAACCATTGGGCATGTTGGCTGACGGTTGTATTGGCCGCCCAGCTAAAAGCCGGGGGCAGGCCGGGGAAATCTTCAGCCGATAAATAACCCAATTCCGTAAAACAAACCCGACGCGCTCCGTTAAAGGTATTGTAATACAAATCCAGCGTAGGTCGAAAATACCAACTGTAATGGGACCCACCGGGATGGCCGCTAGAGACCAGCGGTGAGGTGGCCCCGGCATTGTGATGGGCACCGATACAGTCCATATAGTTACCCGCGCCGGCCGCCCGCATCCCGGCCAGGTAACGGCTGTCTGACCAGGCGTTGTGGCCATTATCGAAACCGGTAGGGGCCAGCGCACCACTAATAACCAGCACCTCGGCATTGGCATTTTTGATGGCATTGTAGGATGGGGCCAACATCTGGTTAACATAGGTAGTGGGGTTGATTTCCCCGGCCGGCCACTCAAAGTCAATATTCATCTCGTTCCATACTTCGATGGCGTCAGGTCCGAGGGCCGCTGCCTCACCTACAAAGTTGACGTAGGCTGTAAAGTTAAGGCTGCCCGGCGGCGGGTAGGCTGTGGCCCCACTGATAGAAAGCAGGATTTTGAAATCATTCTGGTGAGCCTCGTTAATGATAGGGGCCAGCACGCTCGCCGACTGCCCGGGCTGCCATTTATGCTGAATTTTGACCCAGGTCATGCCCGCATTACGCATCAGATCCTGGTTGGCCAGATTGAGCGTTTGGCCTCCCAGGGCAAAATCGGTCGGCACCGGTGGCGGTTGCCCGGTGCCGGGGACAATCAATATCTGCCCCACGTAGATCAAGTTAGGATTAGAAATATTGTTGACCTGCGCCAACAGAGCCACGGTCGTGCCAAAGCGCCCGGCAATCCGGGAGAGGGTATCACCCGGCTGCACAACATAGGTCGTCTGGCCGCCCGGCGGCGGTGTGGGGGTAGGCGCCGGCGGCGGGGGCGGCTGGCCCGTTTCGGGTATCTCTAACTCTTGCCCCACGTAAATAAGATTGGGATTGGGAATATTGTTGAGTTGAACGATGGCCTGAACGGTGGTGCTAAAGCGGCGGGCAATACCGGTCAGGGTATCCCCCAATTGCACACGATAGGTCAACGCAGAAACGGCCGTTGTCATACCCAGCAGCAGTACCAGAACAACGCTTATCACCAACCAATTTCTTTTTTTCATGGGTTACCCTCCTTGCCTGCCTTGCACCCGGTGCCCACTTTGGCAAATTGTATTACAGATGAGTAGTAACTATATAGACCTGACAGGTTTCCACCAGACTGTGGAATTGCCCAGCGCCTCGTTAAAAACCTGTCAGGTCTTGAGAGGCTGTATAGTTACGATGATTATACGAATAGCCAGTGTAGAACACAAGCGAAACCAACCCGACTTTGATGATATAATTGACAATTTGCCCTTAACCTTTAACAATTAGGGGTAAACTATTTCTCACACCAACCCCGGCTCTGGGGATAAAGGCAGGTAGAACAAATGATAATGATGGAACAACAAATGGAACAACAAGATGTAGACACATGGGATGACCTCGAATTGGAAGAGATGGAATATTATAACAATATTGTAGAAACCATTGGCAATACGCCCCTGGTTAAGCTGAATGCAGTGGCCAGCGACTTGCCCTGCCCCATTCTGGCCAAAGTGGAATTTTTTAATCCCGGCGGCTCGGTCAAAGACCGTATTGGCTGGACGATTATTGAGGATGCCGAACAGAGTGGCCGGCTCAAGCCGGGCGGCACCATTGTAGAAGCCACCTCCGGCAATACGGGCGTGGGGCTGGCCATTGCGGCCGCCATTAAGGGCTATCGCTGCATCTTTGTCATGCCCGACAAGATGTCGCAGGAGAAGATTTTGCTGCTGCGGGCCTTTGGGGCGCGAGTGGTGGTAACACCAACGGCCGTTGAGCCGGACGATCCGCGCAGCTATTACTCGGTGGCCGATCGGCTGGTCGAAGAAACGCCCAACGCCATTTTGGCCAACCAGTACCACAACCCGGTCAATCCGCAGACCCATTACGAAAGCACCGGGCCGGAACTGTGGCGCCAAACGCGGGGGCGTATCACCCATTTCGTGACCGGCATGGGCACGGGCGGCACCATTACCGGCGTCGGCCGTTACCTCAAAGAACGTGATCCCCACATCCAAATCGTTGGCGTAGACCCCATTGGTTCTATCCTATACGAACTGCACCGCAGCGGTGAAACGGTCAAAGCGGAAAGTTACAAAGTAGAAGGCATCGGTGAGGACTTTTTGCCTACTACAACCGATTTGAGCGTTATTGATCATATCGTCCAGGTGACAGACCGGGAAAGCCTGATGATGACGCGGCGGCTGGTAAGAGAGGAAGGCATTTTCTGCGGCGGTTCGTGTGGATCGGCTGTTATCGGGGCCATCAAATATGCCCGCGAGCAGCGGCTGGGACCGGAGGATGTGGTGGTGGTGCTGCTGCCTGACTCCGGCTCGCGCTATTTGAGTAAGGTGTTTGACGATGACTGGATGCGAGAAAATGGCTTCCTGGAACGGTCCTGGGTTGATTATCGGGCGGCTGATGTGAGTGAAGTAAAATCGAGTCGGGAATTGATAACGGCCGTACCCACCGACCTGATGACCGATGTAGTAGGCCGGATGAAAGAGTATAACGTCTCCCAACTACCAGTCGTGGCCGAAGACGGCCGTTTGCTGGGCCTCGTCACCGAAATCGACCTGCTCAACCATATGCTCCTCTCCGACCATGTGCATCAGGCCGATGAAACCATCGAATCGGTCATCGACACCAACGTTCCCGTCGTCAGCCCCAACGCCCCCCTGGAAACCCTTATGGGCATCCTGGGTCACAACAATGTCGTCATTCTCACCACCGACGACAAAGTCCAGGGTATTTTGAGCAAAATTGATATTCTTGACTTTCTGTCGTCGCAGATGACAAGCTAATGCGTGATACGTGAAACGTGATGAGTAAATTTCTCACGCATCACGCTTCACGTATCACGTACAAACCAATGTCAAAAAAAAAGCAGCCCCCAAAGCCCGACAAACGGGACATCATCTTCATGGAAGCGCTGGCTACCGGTATTTTCGTCTTTTGTGTCTTTGCCACCAGCTTTGCCGTGCGCCTGCTGCCGCCACCGGAAGCAGCCTGGCTGCGCTTTATTCTGGCGCTGGTAATCCCCTTTGTGGTGGCTATTGCCGCCGTACGCGGTGTCGATATACTGCTGCGCCAGCGTGGCTTCATCGGCTTCTTTACCCATTGGCATAGAGCCGCCCCCTTCAAAACCCGGGCTACCGGCTGCCTGATTGGGGCCAGCATAGGGCTGCTCATGCTCTTCTGCTTCCTGATACCCTATATCATTTCTCTCGAATTTTTGGATGCGCTGATGGGACTGCCCGTGCCCGGAGTGGACCGGTAAACGGTGAACGGTGAACGGTAAACGGATTACGGGCCACCGATGACGGATGACGGAACAGGTCCTTCCATCTTCGGTCACGTCGACTGGCTCAGTGCAGGCTCTTCATCCGCCGTCCATCGTCTATCGTCCGCCGTCCATCGTCTATTTTCTAAGGAGTTTTATGTCTACTTTACTACAAGATACCATTGAAATTACCCAGGCGGCCGGGGCGGCCATTATGGGCTATTACCGCGCCAGCTTTGATGTGGCCGACAAATCCCCCGACAATCCGGTAACAGACGCCGACTTTGCCGCCGACAATCTGCTCAAAGAGCAGTTGCTGGCCCGCCTGCCCCAGGCCGGCTGGCTCAGCGAGGAAACGGTAGACAGCCCAGACCGGCTGGATAAATCGCTGGTTTGGGTAGTAGACCCGCTGGACGGGACCAAAGAGTTTGTCATGGGCATTCCCGAATTTTCCGTCTCGGTGGCCCTGGTGGAAGATGGCCAACCCATTCTCGGCGTCATCTACAACCCGGCGGCCCAGGAGCTGTTTTATGCCCATAGGG
>JAWOIM010000278.1:0-9093 GCA_046484685.1 Chloroflexota bacterium
ATTTTGGCATTGCTCCCATTCAGGCCATGGCCGCCGGCCGGCCGGTAATTGCTTATGCGGCCGGCGGGGCCTTAGACACGATTATTCCGGGCGAAACGGGCTGGTTGTTTGCCGAACAAACGGTGCCTGCTATCATCGAGGCGGTGGAAACGGCCGATCCCACCAGCCTCAGCCCCGCCCGCATCAGACAACACGCCGAACAGTTTGATACGGCCGTTTTTCGTCGTAAAATGAGTGAGTTTATTGAACAAAAAGTGGCAGCGTGGCAAAGTGGCGAAGTAGCGAAGTAGCAACCCTTGCCCCTTTGTCACCACGCTACTTTGCACACAATTATTATGGAACTACGACACTACTGGAAAGTCATCACCCGCCGCTGGCCCCTGGCCCTGATACCGGTATTGTTGGTATTGGCGGTGGGGGTGGCCACCTACCAACCGCCACCGACCGCCTACCACGTAGGCGTTCGCTTCATTGTGGGCCAGCCGCCCAGCCCGGCCGCGGCCGAAGCCGACGAGCAGCGTTATTACAACTGGCTGACCTCGGAGTATATCGTCAACGGGCTGGCCGACTGGAGCCAGGGTACCCGCTTCGCCCAACTAGTCAGTGAGGAACTGGCGGTGCAGGGCCATGCTATCCCGGCCGGGGCTATTCAAGGCAGCCTGGTGGCCGACAATGCCCGCAGCCAGCTTGTTGTTTACCTGACTTTTGGCGATGCCGAGGCGCTGGCAGCCATCACCGAAGCGGTTATCACGGTACTGAGCGAACAAAATGCGGAAGGGCTGCCCCAGTTAGGCGGCGAAACGGCCGTTCTCATCCAACTCGATGATCCCATTATCCACCCCACCGCACCCGGTCTGCGCAGTCAGCTAGATTTACCCTTTCGTTTACTATTGGCCCTGGCCACTGGCCTCGGCCTGGCATTACTGGTAGAGTACTTCGACCCCACCCTGCGCGACCGGGAAGATGTGGCGGCGTTGGGATTGGGTCTGTTGGGGGAGATACCGGTAGAAAGGTAAAAGTAAAAAGTAAGAAGTAAAAAGTAAGAAGTAAAAAGTGAGAAGTGGATAGTGCGTAATGCCTAAAAGAGGTCTACGCACTACGCAATACGCACTACGGAAACAACTATGGAAATTAATGATTATTTACGCATTTTACGACAGCGCGGCTGGATTATTGTTTTGATGATGCTGTTAACGGCCGTAGCGGCCTTTGGCTTCAGTCGGATGCAAACCGAAATCTATCGCTCCACCCTCAAACTGCTGGTAATGCCCTCGCGCAACGATTTTGGCCAGGCCCAGGCCGCCAAAGACCTGTTGAGCAGCTACGAGCAGTGGCTCAACAGCAGCCTGCGCGCCCAGGCCGTTATTCAAGAGATACAGCTAGACATGACGCCCCAAGAGCTAATGGGCGACATGCGCGTGGCTTCGGACCGCAACAGCTTTGTCATCACCTTGACCATCGACAACAGCAACCCCGATCTGGCCAACGACGTGGCCCGCACCTGGGGCAACCAGTTGATCATGTGGCAAAACGCCAACAACGACCGGCTGCGCCAAGAAGAACGCATCCTGATTGAACCGCTTGACAATCCCCAAGTGGGCCTGGAGCGACCGCGCACCACCATCAATACCGCCGCCGGGGCCGTCTTTGGCCTCATCCTGGGCATCTTCATTATTTTCGCCCTGGAATGGGTCGAGTCTACCGTCGTGCGCCGCAGTGAAGATGTTGAACGATACCTGTCCGTCCCCGTTATCGGCACAATTCCTGACAGAACTTAAAATGACCGAAGACGGAGGACCAAGGACGGAAGGGTCCTCCGTCATTCGTCTTCCGTCCTCCGTCAAAAAGGTGTTATCTATGAGCTTAATTACCCTAACCGATCCCCGTTCTCCCGCCAGCGAAGCCTACCGCACGCTGCGCACCAACCTCTCTTTCTACAGCCTGGACAACCCCATTCGTACCCTGGTGGTCACCTCTCCGGCCGCAGGCGAGGGCAAATCAACGACGGTAGCCAACCTGGCCGTGACGCTGGCTCAAAGCGGGCGGCGTACCATTCTGGTGGACTGTGATCTGCGTCGCCCATCCCTACACGAACTGTTTGGCCTGACGGCCGAACCCGGCTTTACCAATCTGGTGCTGAACGAAACGGCCGAACTTCCTCTACAAGCCACCCAGGTTGAAAACCTCTGGCTGCTGCCCAGCGGCCCCAAGCCCCCCAACCCGGCCGACATGTTGGGCAGCAAGCGGCTGGACCAAATTTTAGAACAGTTGCTGGCCAAAGCGGACATTGTTTTATTTGATGCACCGCCGGCCGTGGCCGTCACAGATGCGGCTATTTTAGGAGCCAAAGTCGATGGGGTGCTGCTGGTCATCAAGGCCGGCAAAACCCGCCGTGACCATGCCGAACGGGCCCAAGCCCTGTTGGAAAAAGCCAAAGTTCGTATCGTGGGCGTTACCCTGACCAACGCTCCCCGCGACGGTGGTGTGGGTGGTTATTACGGGTAAAAATTCAATCAGGTGCAAAGCACGGGCCAGCAGGGTCGTAGTTAACCAAGATGGTTCGGCCAGCCCCTTGCACCACGCCAACCTCTATTTCAGCAGTGGCGGATACGGATGCAGTTCTTCTAACAACGTAATGGTCACAGTGCCCCAGGTGTGGTCGGTAAACGTGGTGGCCAACAGCATCATGACCACACAAATGAGCGTCATGCCCACCGCAATCCAATCCCCTTTCCCCCAATCGGCCGCCCAACTGCCCCACCAGGAAACCGGCGTCACCAGCGCCTCAGCTTCAACTACACTTATTTCTTCATCACCACTTTTACGGGCCACCACAGCGCGGGCTACCTGAGCCGCATCATCCACCGTCAGAAAAAAGCCACGAATCACCTGCTCCCAGGCGGCAAAACGCGCCCCGCCGCGCAGCGTAGCGGCCCCGGCCCGTGAGGCGGCATGAAGACCCACAATTCCTAATATCACTTCCATATACAAAGAAAGGGCCAGGGCAAACAAGACCAGAGCAATATCTAGCTTGACTTCCCAAAGCGTTTCCAGCAGGCGGGGACGAAAACCTGTGCGCAAGTGGCGTTGGCGTATCCACTCAAAACCAGCGTGAATGGCAACCACTGCTACCAGCCAGAAGAGGCTGATCCAAATGCTCAAAACCACAGCCAACCCTACATAAAGGCCCACAAAGAGCCAGCTTTCGTCGTGATTGATTACCCATTCTTCAAAGGAGTGCCAGCGGTTGTTTTCTGATTTCATTTACTTACCTTCATCGTAGTGCGTTGTGCCTAGTGAATAGTGTACAATAGATAATAAATAATTGACAATAGTTAGCAAGAGCTAAAATATGCCTTCAGCCATTTAACCTTAATCAAACAGGACGTTTGCATTGCCCATGCGTCATCTAGCATGCCGGCTTATTATACTATCAGTCAAAGAAGAACCGTATGACAAAAAAAACAGCCCCTGAAAGTGAAGGTATCCAATATCGTCGCCGTTATGCCGGTCTTATCGGTGTTCGTAGCAAGGTCCAGGTGCGAGACAGCACTGCCCTGAGCCTCGTCTACACACCGGGTGTGGCCGAACCCTGCCTGGAAATCGCCCGAAATCCCAAACGTTCTTTTGATGTGACCTGCCGTGGTAATACCATTGCCATCGTGTCGGACGGCTCTTCTGCGTTTGGTCTGGGCAACATTGGCCCCGAAGCTATCTTGCCCGTGCTGGAGAGCAAAGCCGTCATCATGAAAAACTTTGCCGGCGTAGATGCACTGCCCCTGGCTATAAAGTCAGACAATGTAGAAGCCTTTATTCACACCGTGCTAAACATCAGCCCTACCTTTGGGGCCATATGCCTGGAAGATATTGGCTCCCCGGCTGGCATGGCGATTACCAGCGTTTTGGGACGCTCGCTGAACATCCCTGTAGTAAACAACCACCGAGAAGGGGTGGCTATTGGTGTGCTGGCCGGCCTCATTAACGCCGCTCGCCTGGTGGATAAAGAGTTAAAGGAAATGCGCATTATTATTAACGGGGCCGGCACGGCGGGGCTGGGAACAGCCTATGTTTTGCACCGGTATGGCGCCAGACAAGTAATCGTCTCTGCCCGCCAGGGTGCCCTTTACAAGTACCGGCCGCTTAACATCAACTGGGCCAAATGGGAAATCCCCCGCGTCAGCACTCCTGATGACGAAAAAGGAGATCTGGCCCAGGTCCTAAAAGGGGCCGATGCCTTTATAGGCTTTGCCAGCGGCGCGACCTTGACGCCGGAGCAAATTCAGGGGATGTCTGACTTGCCTATTCTTTTCACCTTTGCTTCGCCGTTAGAGATCACCCCGCAGGCAGCGCGGGCGGCCGGCGCGGCGGTGGTGGCCACGGCGCATTCCACTTACCCTAACCAGATGGATATTACGGCCGTTATACCAGGGGTCTTCCGGGGGTTGCTCGACGTGCGGGCCAGCAGTTTTCCCATCACAGCCCAAATCGCTGCCGCTACAGCCATTGCCGACAGTATCGAACCCCATGAATTGCACGCCGACTATATTTACCCGAAAGTGATTGATTACCGGGTAGCCCCGGCCGTGGCTGCCGCCGTGGCCCAGGCAATCATCGAGAAAGGAAACGCCAAACGCCCGGATGTGAAGCCGGCCGCAATCGCTGAACGCACCCGTCGTTTTGTGTATGAAGGGCAATTACCGGTGCCGCCAAAAAGCAACATCCCCATGAGCGTCGCCGAAGAATCGCTGGAACTGCACGATCGTTTCCAGGGTTTGTTGGAAATTTACAGCAAAATTCCGGTTAAGGATGAACACATTCTCAACCTCTTTTACCTGGTTCCGGGGGCTATGGAGCCGGCAAAAATCATTCACAACGACCCGGCGCAGGTGTTTGAACTAACGCCGCGCGGCAACCTGGTGGGCGTGGTCAGCGACGGCAGTGCCGTCCTGGGCCTGGGTAATATCGGCGGTCGAGCCGCCCTGCCGGTGATGGAAGGGAAGGCTATCCTGTTCCAAACTTTTGCCGGAGTAGAGGCTTTTCCCATCTGCCTCAGCACGCAGGACCCTGACGAGATTATTGAGATTGTCAAGCGGTTGGAACCAACGTTTGGCGGCATCAACCTGGAAGACATCAGCGCGCCGCGCTGCTTCACCATTGAAGAAAAGCTGCGCGAGCAAACCGATATTCCCATTTTCCATGACGACCAGCATGGCACGGCCGTTGTTGTTTTGGCCGGTATCCTGAATGCCTGCCGCCTCACCGGCAGACAGCCCGGCGACCTGACTATCACCGTCAACGGCACGGGTGCAGCGGGCGTAGCTGTCACCAGGCTGCTAATGGCTATGGGTGTAAAAGACGTGATTTTGCTGGACACACGCGGCACTATTTATCAGGGACGCAAAGGGTTAAACTGGATCAAAGAAGAAATGGCGGCTGTTACCAACCAGGACAAAATTAAAGGGGATCTGGCTGCGGCCGTTAAAGGGCGTGATTTGTTCATCGGTCTCTCGGCCCCCGGTGTGTTGAGCCAGGAGATGGTTAAAACAATGGCCAAAGATCCGGTTATCTTCGCATTAGCCAACCCCACGCCAGAAATTATGCCCCATGAAGCGCTGGCTGCCGGGGCCAGCATTATGGCTACTGGTCGCAGCGACATGCCCAACCAGGTGAACAACTCGCTGGCCTTCCCCGGCATCTTTCGCGGTGCCCTGGATACGCGCGTGCGTGACATCACCGACGACATGAAAATCGCGGCTGCCCAGGCCATCGCCAACCTGGTGCCCGACAAAGCCCTCCAGCCTGACTGGATCATTCCCAAAGCGACCGATTTCGCCGTGGCTCCGGCCGTGGCCGAAGCGGTCGCTCGTAAGGCAATTGAGACGGGCCAGGCCCGAGTGCAGGTTGATCCGGCGGCCGTTGCGGCCAAAGTGCGGCGCTTTGTTTATGAGGCGCGTGGTGTGTGAGACCTGACCTTGTTAAAATGCAAGTCGCTTTATGTACTCTTGTGCCCTTGAGTTACTCCAAATTTGAATGAGTACCCGGCGCTCTTTGCGTCTTCGCGGTAAGATTTTTTGAGGCATTTGTGCATGATTCGCAATCTTAGCCCGCCACTGCCGACAAAACCGGTTCTGACCGACATCAGTGTGGTGATTCCCACGCTGGGACGGCCGATCCTGGAATCCTGTCTGCGCTGGTTGGCCGACGGCAGCCATTGGCCAGGTCAGGTCATCATCATAGATCAGGGGCGCAATCCGGTCGTAGTAGAGTGGTTGGGCAGGCTGCAAGAAGCCGGGTTGAATACGCTGTATGTGCCCTCTGAGCAAAACGGCCGTTCGGCCGGCATCAATCGCGGCTTAGAACAGGTGCAGACCCGCTTTGTAGCTATCACCGACGATGACTGCTTTGTCACGGCCGCCTGGCTGCACAAAATGGTCACGCGGCTGCGGCAAGAACCGGGAACCATCGTCACCGGTCGTGTCGATCAGGCTGGCAATGAAGAAGTCGCTTTCTCAGTTGTCACGGCCCGAGAACTAAAGCGGTACGAACGGCCGCAGTTAAAAGTCCATCCCTTCATCGGCGGCAACGCCGGACTGTCTATGGAGGTGGTAGAGCGCATCGGCCTTTTCGACGAGCATCCCTGCCTGCAAGCAGCCGAAGACAGCGACTATGGCTACCGCGCCTTGCGCCTGGGCATCTCCATTGTCTACGATCCGGACATTGTGCTGCTGCATTATCATTGGCGCGACGCCGGCCAGCGGGCTGCCCGCTACGCCGACTATGCCCGCAGCCAGGGTGGCTTTTACGGCAGCCATCTGCGCTGGGGCCACTGGATCATCTGGCAGCAGGCGGCCCGCGATCTGATTCGGGGACCCGTACGCTGGCTGCGCGGCCTCATTAATCAGGATCAGGATATGATTGAGCGCGGTCGGGCCGATACAGTGCACTTATTGCCCGGCATCATAGCCGGTGTCAGACGAGGAGATGAATGAATATCCATCGTCTACCCTTGATTAGAACAGGGGCCGTGGTCGGCGATCATTTCCGGAGGAAATTTAAGCCATGAGCAGCCAGTTAGGGCGTCAGGCCGGTTCGGCCATGGTCTGGAAATCAATCCAGATGATAGGGGTTAAGGCTATTTTCTTGATCCGTACCCTGGTGCTGGCCCGACTGCTGCTGCCGGAAGATTTTGGCCTGCTGGCTATCTCTATGATTGCCGTCGATTTTTTGCTCAACGTGACCAACCTGGGCATGGTTCCGGCATTGGTGCAGCGCCTAAAAGCCACGGAAGCCCAATACAATACCGCCTGGACGCTGGGCATGGGGCGTGCCCTGCTCATTGGCGCTGTTGTTTTCCTGGCTGCGCCGCTGATTGCCACCCTGTTCGCCGAACCCCGTGCCGCTGACCTGATCCGGGTCATGGCCATTCGCCCGCTGCTGGAAGCGGCCGTTAGCATCAAAGTAGCGGCCTTGCAGCGTAATTTACGCTTTCGTCGTCTGACCTTTATCTATTTGCCGGAAGCGGTGGTAAATACGGCCGTTTCTATCAGCCTGGCTCCCTTCTTCGGCGTATGGGCCTTAATTGCCGGCTCATTGGCCGGTCCGGTAACGCAGATAATTGCCTCTTACCTGTTAGCCCCCCACCGGCCCCAACTGACGTTGGATCTGAATGCCGCCCGCCCGCTTATCCGTTTTGGCCGCTGGATTTTTCTTACGGGTCTGGTTGCCGTGCTGGGCAGTTCCGCCTTGCAACTGGTGATTTCACGTAATTTGGGCACAATGGAGTTGGGATTGTACTTTTTGGCGGCCAAGCTGGCCTTCATCCCGGCGGAAATTTCGGCCGAGGTGGTGGGTGCCGTCGCCTTTCCCCTCTATTCACGCTTGCAGCAGCAGGTGATAAAACTGGTTGCCGCTTTTCGGGCCATCTTGATAGGCATGGCCGTCTTGCTCTTACCAATTTGCTTCCTGCTCATCACCCTGACCCCGGCCCTGGTGGACAATGTGCTGGGGCCGCAGTGGGCGGGCACCATTCCCCTGATTCGCCTGCTGGCATTGGTAAACGTACTCGGATTGTTTGGTGATACAGTCTCTCCTATTTTGAAAGGGTTGGGACGGCCGTCTCATATGGTCCTGATCGAGCTGGTACAGTCTACACTGCTGGTGGCCTTTATTTGGGGTCTGACAACCTGGTTTGGGGTTGCGGGCGCGGCCGTGGCCTGGCTGCTGGCCGTTGGCTCATCACAACTGCTCAGCCTGCTGTTTGTGCGGCGGCTGCTACCCCAACCAACAAGCGGGTTGGGACGGCCGTTAACCCTAATTCTATCCATCTCCCTGCTAGGGGCAGCAGCCGCGTGGGGCGTGGATAATCTAATGCCGGGCCTGGCCGGTCTTATTCTGGGCGGACTCGCCGGTACAGTCACCATCGCTGCCCTACTCTGGCTTTCTGATCGGCGCTGGCAGTGGGGACTGGTTACAAATGCCAGCCTTCTTTTTCCAAGGCTGGCATCGCTGCAAAAAACCGTCACCGGTTAAGGATGCCATTATGAGCAACAAGAACTTCTACTACCGGCAGTGGCTCTACACACGCCTGCACAAATGGCTCGTTTACCCTGTTTGCCGCACTTTATACCAGGACAGGAATCGTGACACGCGCCGGAGCATGATCGTGGCCGGTACAGGCCGCAGCGGCACAACCTGGGTGGCCAAGATTATCAGCTCCCAACTGGCCTGCCGCGTCATGTTTGAACCGTTTCACGCCCGCTATGTTCCCGACTTCCACCCGTTTCACTATTTTCACTACCTGCAACCAGACTGTGAGGAACCACAACTTTATGCTTTCTGCCGGCGCGTACTCAGTGGCGATATTCATCACCCCTGGATTGATCGGGAAGTGGCAACCCTCTGGCCGCAGGTTCGCCTCATTAAAGAGATACGGGCCAATCTGTTTCTGAAGTGGATCAACCAACACTTTCCTGAAGTACCAATTCTGTTTGTCATCCGGCATCCCTGTGCGGTTGTATTGTCCCGGATGCAGTTGGGCTGGGCTACCGACGACGATATAGCCCCTTTCCTGGCGCAAAAAAGACTTGTTGCTGA
>JAWOIM010000301.1:0-10467 GCA_046484685.1 Chloroflexota bacterium
CGCAAGGAGTCAATAAGCTGGTACTGCTGCTTTTCACCCATGGGAATATGATGGCGCCGACGTCCCGACTGTTGCAGCAGCAGCCGAATAACATGACACAGCACAGCAGCATCGAACTGGTTCCAAAGCAAGTAATAGTCGGCTCCGCGAGCAGTGGCTTCGGCCGCCAACGCTTCTTGTTCGGCAGTGGCCAAAAGAAGGAGAGGAATCTGTGGCGTTTGTTGTTTTAGTTGGGCCAGGAAACCCAACATCTCCTCTTTGGTCATCTCGGTTATGTCAAGCAGATACAGGTCGGCCTGTGGCAGATCACCCGTAAAGTCGGTATGTTGGGCCAGCTCTGGCAGCAGCGCCAGTGAAAGCTGGGCAGCCGGTGAGGACGACAAATCATAGGCCAGCATGGCAGACAGCCTGGCCCGTCGTTCACCGCCACGACCTACATATAAAAGGTGGCTTACCTGTTTAACCATTTGTCTATCGTCGGCTGTTTAGAAACTCCACAAGTTGCTCCAGTGGAATTTGTTCTGCTTCGGACCGGCTGCGCCTTTTAACTTCGACGCTGTTGGCTTTCAAATTGCGCCCGCTTACCGTCACGCGCCAGGGAATGCCAATCAGGTCGGCGTCGTTAAATTTGACCCCGGCACTGGCCTCCCGGTCGTCGTATAAAACAGTCAGCCCAGCCTGACGCAGTTGCTTGTAGAGGGATTCGGCCTTTTCGTACACTTCATCCCCCTTGCCCAACGTCAGCAGATGGACAGCAAAAGGAGCCACTTCGTCGGGCCAGATGATGCCATAGTCGTCATGGTGGCATTCCACAATGATGGCCAGCAGCCGGTCCAGGCCAATGCCATAAGACCCCATGTAGATAGGCTGCGGCCGGCCATTTTCATCCAGATAGGTGGCACCCACCGCCTCACTGTAGCGCGTGCCCAGCTTAAAGCAGTGGCCGGCCTCAACAGCCCGTTGGGCTCCAATGCGGTCGCCACAGTGGGCACATTGGTGACCGCTGTCGGCCTGGGCAATGTCGGCCAGTTGGCTGATGGCGATGTCGCGGGGGTAGTTGGCTCCGGTGAAATGGTAGCCGTCGTCGTTGGCGCCCACCACGAAGTTGCCGCCCGCCTGTAGGGAAATGTCGGCCAGGACATATACGCCGGGGCTGTCCAGATCGCGGGCCACGTCCAGGCCGATGGTTGAGGCGTAGCCGGGACTGGCCCCCACGGCCACAATTTCTTCTTCCATAGCCGGGCGCAGCGTGCCGCCGCCCATGGCGTTGAGCAGCTTGGTTTCGTTGATCTCCAAATCGCCGCGCACCAGACCAAAGAGAAAACGGCCGTTTGCTTCTCTCTCTCCCAACGGTGTCCACCAGTAAAAAACTGCCTTAACGGTCTGGTTGGTGGGCACACCGACAAAGGCGGCCACGTCGGCAATTGTTTTGCAGTCGGGGGTAGCTACTTTAGCCAGAGGGTGCAATTCGGCCGGCAGGCTGCCTTCACGAACAAATTCGGCCGTTTCTACATTGGCCGCATAGTCACAGGCTTGACAGCGGATGAAGGTATCCTCTCCCTGCTCATGGGCTACCACAAACTCCTGTGACGTTTTGCCCCCCATAGCCCCCACGTCGGCATTAACGGCCGTTACCGGCACGCCACAGCGCTCAAAAATATTGAAATAGGCCTGCACCATCTGCGGATAATAAGCATCAAGGGCGGCTTCGCTTGTATCTAGCGTGTAGGCATCCTTCATCACAAATTCACGCAGCCGGATCAGGCCGCCCCTTGCTCGCGGCTCGTCGCGGAACTTTTTGCCGATGTGGTAAACCATGCGCGGCAGGTCCCGGTAGCTCTCCACCTCGCGCAGGGCCAGGTCCACCACAATCTCTTCATGGGTAGGCGACAGGGCATACTCGCGGCTGCCCTTGCCTTCCAGCTTCATGAGGACATCAACCGTCTGCCAGCGGCCGGTCGCCTGCCACAGCGAGGCCGGGTGCAGGTTGGGCATCCACATTTCTTGCCCACCAATGGCCTCCATTTCTTCCGTCAAAATGCGGCGAATCTGCTGCAGCACACGGAAGCCGAGGGGCATAAAGGTATAAATACCGGCCCCGGCCGGCCGGATAAAATTGCCCCGTATGAGCAGTTGGTGGCTGACCATTTCGGCGTCAGCCGGGGCCTCGCGTAACGTTTTACCAAAGAGTTGTGATAAGCGCATAATGAATTACGAATGACGAGTTACGAATTACGAAAGTAACTGTCAACTGTCAACTGTTAACTATCAACTGTCAATAGGATCGTCCAAAAATCGCTACCTTCTCCGCCGGTTGGCCGGTGTAGAAGCAGGTGCCTGACCCGCCGGGCTGCTCGAAGGGGAAGCAGCGAATGGTGGCTTTGGTCTCTTCCTTGACTTTTAATTCGGCCGTATCATCACCTGCCCACCAGACGCGGGCAAACCCGGTCTGAACGGCCGTTTGGAAATCAGCATAATTGTCCACATCATGGGTATTATCGTCGCGGAAGGCGGTTGCTTTGGCCAGCAGCGCAGCCTGAATCTCATCCAGCAGAGCAGTGACCGTTTGGGCCAGCCCATCCTGGGATACAAACTGTTTGCCTTCGCGGCCGGGCACGTCGCGCCGGGCCAGGGCCACCGAATTTTTGGCAATGTCGCGCGGGCCAATTTCGATGCGCGTGGGCACACCGCGCAGTTCCCAATCGTTAAACTTATAGCCGGGCGTCAACTGCGGCCGGTCATCGACCTTAACACGCACCCCGGCGTCTGCTAATTCCTGCTTAATGCGCTCCACGGCGGTCATGACATCAGCCCGTTCTTCCTCTTTGCGGTAAATGGGCACAATGACCGTCTGGTAAGGAGCCAGGCGCGGCGGCAAAATCAGCCCGTTGTCATCGCCGTGGGTCATAATAATGGCCCCAATGAAGCGGGTACTGAGGCCCCAGGAAGTGGTCCAACAATATTGGCGTTCGTTGTTGGGGTCCAGGTATTGGATGTCAAAGGCCCGGGCAAAGTTTTGTCCCAGGTTATGGGAGGTAGCCGATTGTAGGGCTTTGCCGTCACCCATCATCGCTTCAATAGCGTAGGTGTGAATGGCCCCGGCAAACCGTTCCAGGGCCGACTTTTCACCGGTAAAGGCGGGGATGGCGGCCTCACGGCGGGCCATGTCATCATAAATGTCGAGCATCTGGCGGGTGCGGACGGCCGCTTCGTCGGCTGTGGCGTGGGCGGTGTGGCCTTCCTGCCAGTAAAATTCGGTGGTACGCAGAAAGAGTTTGGTACGTAATTCCCAGCGCACCACGCTGTTCCACAGATTGAGCAGCAGCGGCAGGTCACGGTAGCTCTGGATCCAGTTGGCGTAGGCGTGGCCAATCATCGTCTCGGAGGTGGGACGCACGGCCAGCGGCTCGCTCAATTCCTGGCCGCCCCCATGTGTGACCACGGCCAGTTCCGGTGCAAACCCTTCGACATGCTGGGCTTCCCGTTCCAGGAAGCTCATAGGGATGAACATGGGAAAAGCGGCATTTTCGACGCCGGTGGCTTTGAAACGCTTGTCCAACGCCTGCTGAATATTTTCCCACAGTGTCCAGCCATAGGGCTTGACGATCATCGTGCCCCGCACCGGCCCATAGTCGGCCAGGTCGGCCTTTAATACCAGGCTGTTGTACCATTCATTAAAATCCTCGCCACGCGAGACCAACCCATCTTTTTCAGCCATATGTTTCTTCTCTTCCTCAAAAAATCTTGCTGTCAACTTAAGACCTGACAGGTTTTCCGAATAGCTATTGTCAGTCAAGAGCGCTTGCCCAAACCTGTCAGGTCTGTTTCTTAAGTTGACACGTATGGTGATTACTCTAATGTCGGAGTATAGCAGTCAACCCAGAGGGCGTCAAAGCAGGCAAAAGAGGTCTTTTCACGCATTTTTTGCTAGAATACACTCCTGAAACTTGCAGTTTGAGCAATTTTGCTCTAAGATGGTGCGCTGTTTACACAGGTGGGTGCTAAGCACCTTCAGTGATATACTGTCCGTCATAGCTGTAACAGTACATAATTACATTTACATGTAGAAGGAAGGTAAAAAATGGCTTTTAGTTTTGAGAATTCCAAAGGTAGGACATATTTTTTGCATAAACGAGATACAACGCTGAAAAACGGCCGTACCCAAACCATTTACTTCTTTGCCAAAGAAGTGAAGGATGGGGCCATCGACGCAGTGCCGGCCGGCTACCAGGTAGCCGAGAGTAAAAACGGTCTGCCCGTCTTGAAAAAAGCAGCCTAAACCTGCTTGCCTACATTGAAGCCAAAGCCCCAGCCTTGCCCTGCAAAGCTGGGGCTTTTTAGTTATGGTAGGGAGGTGGCAGAGTGGCGGGTTGTAAAGGATCCTGCCCCTGCGCCACTTCGTCCCTTTGCTTATGCACTCTTTCATCAATATCCCACCTGATCACCCCTTTCCTCTACAAAACTTGCCCTATGGTATCTTTTCGCCGGCGGCCGGTGGCGCACGCCGGGTGGGCGTGGCCATTGGTGAGTATGTCTTGGATCTGGCCGTATTGGAAGAGGTCGGGTTGCTACTGTCAATAGGCGAAGACAAACGGCCGATTTTTGCCCAAGCCACCTTAAATCCTTTTATGGCCCTGGGTTATGATACCTGGCACCATGTGCGCCAGACAATTCAACAGTTGCTGCGGATCGATACGCCCACGCTGCGCGATAATACCGCTCTGTGCCAACGCGCCTTCCATACACAGGCCGAGGTCACGCTCCACCTGCCGGCCGCTATTGGTGACTATACCGATTTTTACTCCTCCAAAGAACACGCCAGCAACGTAGGCTCCATGTTCCGTGACCCCGATAAAGCGCTGCTGCCCAATTGGCTCCATTTGCCGGTGGGCTATCATGGCCGGGCCAGTTCCATCGTTTTAGACGGCACACCTATCCGCCGGCCGCTGGGCCAAACGCTGCCGCCCGGGGCCGACACACCTGTATTCGGTCCCAGCCAGGAACTGGATTTTGAGCTGGAATTGGGCTTTTTTGTCGGGCCAGGCAATGCATTAGGCCAACCGATTTCCGTCCGGGAAGCGCCGCGCCATATTTTTGGCTTTGTCCTGGTCAACGACTGGAGTGCCCGCGACGTGCAGCGTTGGGAATATCGACCTCTCGGTCCCTTCCTGGCCAAAAGCTTTGCCACCTCCATTTCGCCCTGGGTGGTACCGCTGGCCGCGCTGGAACCGTTCCGCTGTCCTGGTCCACGCCAGGAGCCGTCTCCCCTGCCCTACCTGCAAAGCAGCGGCGACTGGGCTTTTGACATTCACCTGGAAGCGCGGTTGCAAAGCGAGCATATGGCCCAACCGGCCACGATTGTCCGTACCAATTTTCGTCATCTTTATTGGAACATCTGCCAGCAGTTGGCCCACCATACCGTTGGCGGCTGTAATTTGCGTCCCGGCGACTTGCTGGCGTCGGGAACCATCAGTGGCCCCACGCCTGACGCTTACGGGTCCCTGCTGGAACTGAGCTGGCGGGGAACACGGCCGTTGAGCCTGCCTAATGGGGAAACACGCACCTTTCTGGTTGACGGCGACCAACTGACGCTGAGCGGCTGGGCACAGGGAAACGGCTACCGGGTAGGATTGGGGGAAGTGTCAGGCAAGATTTTACCAGCATATAAAGCGTGAGGGCGTTGTTACGAAAGTTCTTAGCCCACTTGCCAGATAGTGCCATTCCTCAAAATGGCACTATCTGGCACTGTTTTCCGTGGACGTGGCAGTGGTTTGTTGGCTATGATGCCCTAACAAACGAAAGTTCAACAGAGGCACGGCCCCATTACCATGAATGATACAGTAGAAAGGGAATTTATGAATTTGATGCTTAAACATACCATCACGGTGTCTGCTGTCCTTCTGGCGGTCTCCGCGGTAGGGCTGCTGGTCGCCCCCAAACAAATGATGCAGATTGTAGGAATCGAAGCAACCATCCATCTGACGTTCTTGCTCCGGACTGGTGGCGTCGGGGTCCTTTGCCTGGTCCCTGGTGTGTGGGCTGCGCGAAAAGATCCGTCTTCGCTGGTAAGCCGAGCGGTCTTGTCGGGTCTTGTGTTATATCTATTTCTTAGTTCAGCGATCGACGCACTCGGTTATTGGCAAACCATCGTGAACGATGCAGCACTACCTAGCATTGCCATGCGTGTGACATTGGCATCCTTGATCGTTGTCTTTCTCATCCGAAGTGAATGCGATACCCCACAAGCCGCTGCACCCAACCACCCTGGGGACGGCGTCTGAGCTCTATCGTCCGTCAAACCTGTCAGGTCTCCCACAAAACGCTGCCATCCTCTTCCGCTTGTGATTCACCCCATCTTATGCTAATATCTGGCAACGTCTGGGAATGTATTATGCAAAGTGCGCCGCATTTCGCTGCCCAGAAAAATCCGCAAGCAGGGGCAAGAACAGCATGATGAATGAAGCAGATGCTCAACGAGCGCAAAAGTTAGGATCGTTAATCCAGGAAGCACGAGAATACAACGGCCGTTCTCCGCAAGATATAGCCGCTGTGTTGGAGGTAGAAACGGCCGTTTACGAGCAAATTGAACGGGGTGAAACCCACGTCTCACTGCCTGACCTGGAAGCCCTGGCGCTGGCCCTCAAGGTACCTATGGGTTACTTTTGGGGCAGCGAGGACCTGCTCAAAGAGAAGCCCATCGACTATAACAGCCTGACAAGCCTGCGCCATCGCGTCATCGGCGTCCTGCTGCGCCAGCTTCGACTGCAAGCGCGTCTCAGTCAGGCCGAGATCGCCGAACAGGCTGACCTCGATGCCCAAACCATTGCTGCCTACGAAACGGGCGAGCGCCCCATTCCTTTCCTCCATTTAGAAAAATTGGGCCAGCTCTTAGACGTGCCTATTACCCATTTTGTGGAGGGTGAACATGGGCCGTTGCGTCGACATGAAGCGCGGCTGCAACTGCTGCACCAGTTTGAGCAGCTCCCGCCCGACATGCAGCTATTCCTGGCCAACCCGACCAACCGCATCTATCTGGATACGGCCAAAAAGCTCAGCGAAATGGATGTGGATAAGCTGCGCGAACTGGCCGAAAGTTTGATAGATATTACCTGGTAATCGTCAGAAGCCAGCCAGGCCAGAAGCCAGGCAGTTGGTGTATGGTGACCCTCATTGCTCCAGCGAAACGCCTGGCTTCTCCAAAATGGAGAAAGCAATGTCTACCGCCGATACTCTGAAAGCTGAAGCGACCACCCATTTTCAACAGGGACGCCGAACCGAAGCCCTGGCTGCTTTTGAATTGGCAGCCCAGGCTTATCAGTCGGACGACCAACCGCTGGACTGGGCCGAAATGTTGAACAATATGGGGGTCATCCAGCGCTTGCAAGATCAGCACGAGGCAGCGCTGACCGCTTTTGAAGAAGCAGCCGGTATCTTTGCCGAAGCAGGGGACGCCAACCGGCAGGCAATGGTATTGGGCAATATGGGTGACCTCTATGCCGCTGCTAAAAACCGGCTGGAAGCTGCCCGCCATTATAGTGATGCCGCCCAGTTGTTTGCCCAAACGGGGGACCGCGAACGACAAAGCCAGGTCTTGCGTGCTTTAAGCTTGCTAAGTGCGCGCCAGATGCGCTGGCTGGAAGCATTGGCCTATATGGAACAAAGTCTGGATGCCCGACCCCGACTAGGCCTGGGGCAGCGCCTTTTTCGCGGGCTAATTCGTTTTATGATGGCCCTGATGGGGCGGGGGTGAACGGTGAGCGGTAGTCGGTAAGCGGTAGTCCGATGAAGCTTCGCAGCATACGGTTTACCGATAACGGATAACCGACAACGGACAACCGACTATGTTACTCCTCAATCTTTTTATTTTTGCCCTGACAACCTGGTTGGGCCTATACCTGCTGACCCGCAATGCGGCCAGCCCACGGCTGCGCTTTGCCGGGGTAGGGCTGCTGAGCTATGCACCCGGCCTGGCAATTGAGTTGTTAAGGCGGCAGGGATCAGATGCAACTATCGTTGCCCTCTGGCCCCACACCTATTTTTTGCTGCTCATTATCCCCTGGCTAGGCACTGTCGTTTATCTTTTACCGGCTCGACTCCCCTTGCGTTCCCGCTTTTCCCATTTGCATTATCGCCTGCTGCTGTTGACGGCTACCCTCTTTTTTGGTCTGGGGCTGGGCCTGCTTTTTTGGCATGTGGTCTGGCTGCCCCGCATCTGGCTTCTGCTGGCGCTGGGGCTGGACCTGGTTGTGCTGGGAGTAGCAACGGCCGTTATCGACGCCCTGGAAGAAGGGGAAGCCTTATGGCCCGATCTCGTGCGCTCGTTTGATTATTCCTTTTTTACAACCCTGCTGTTTGGTGGGTTGGTAGGATTGACCATTTATTTCAGCACCGGCGTCACGCAGCCCATGCTCCTCTTACTGCTGGCTACCGTTGTGGCGGCTATCGGTTTGCAAATCTTTGCCAACCCCATTCAGGAAGCTGTCGACAGAATCGCCCTGGTCCATTTGCCTCAACTACGCCAGGCTCGGTCCAACCTGCGTACAGCGGCCAACGCCCTGCCTCGCCTGGATAACGAGCTGGATTTGAGCCAGCTAGATGAGACAGAATTCACCCGCCTGACGCGGCGTGCCCTCAGCCAGATGGGCAATTTGCCCCGGCTGGTGGCCAATCCCTTGATTCGCCTGCCCATCATCCGTCTGCGGCTGGCAGAACGTGGCCAGCCGGATGATACGCTGGTTCGGGCGGCCGAACTCAAGGCTTTACTCACCGAAGCCATTGAACGATTGAAGCCTGAAGCCGAAGCGGATTTTGGCACAACCGATGCCTGGCGTCACTACAACGCGCTCTATTTTCCTTATGTGGTGGGATTACGGCCGTACAGCCGGCGGGCCAGCCACAACCATCTGGACCCGGCGGCCCGGCAGGCGCTCGTCTGGTTGCGGCAAGAAGTGCCGGAAAGAACATTATACAACTGGCAAAGCGGGGCGGCGCAGTTGGTCGCCCAAGACCTGCGGCAGCGTATCAGTAACCAGTAATCAGTAACCCGTGATCAGTGCCAGAAAGTGCCACTTTGTAACTATACAGACCTGACAGGTTTCCACCAGACTGTGGAATTGCCCAGCGCTTCGTTAAAAACCTGTCAGGTTTTAAGAGGCTGTATAGTTGTGCCAGTTTTGCAATTGGCACTGTTTGGCACTGTTTTTCATAGACATAGCAGCGGTTGGCCGGGTATCCTGACCCTATCGGGGACATCCCGATGCTCATTTCACAAAAGGAGACCTATTATGACAACCCAATTGCAATTACAAGAAACAAATGTTGACTTTCTGACGCGCATCCTACAAGCTGACGGTATCTTTTGCTCCGCCACAGGAGCGGCCTGTCTGCTGGGGGCACACCCCTTAGCCGCGCTGTTTGGTCTGCAACTGCCGGCTGTTTTTACTGCTGTGGGTGGTGTGGTTCTGGTGTACGGTCTGGCACTTTTTATGTTGGCCAACCGGACCAACCATACGCGCTTTCTGGTGCAGGTGGCCCTTGTTTTAAATATTATCTGGGTAATGGCCAGTTTTGTCGGGCTGCTAACCGGTCTGTTTCCGGTCAGTACGGCCGGCAAATGGGTCATTGCCATCCTGGCCGACCTGGTCCTGATTATTGCCCTTGTTCAAATGTATGGGCTGCGGCGGTAATCGCCTCGAACCGCACCCTATCATGGCCAATCATCGGGTGCGGTTCTTCTTTTTCTTGAGCAGCGCATCTTTTTCTTGCCACAAATCACGTACCCAGGCCTGGATGTCCTGGCGAAAGGTCTCATCCTGGGTGTAGTCACGGCCGATATAGTGGGGGGGAATCGGCCGTTCCTGTATCATCACCTCAATTTGAGGCACCCGCCCACACACAAACTCCCAAAAAGTAGGCGTCCCCTCAGGATAGTGGATGGTCACATCTACGATGTTGTTGAGCATGTGGCCCATAGCCCCCAGTACCAGGGCCGTGCCGCCCGCTTTGGGCCTGAGCAAGTGGTCATAGGGCGAATCCTGGCGGGCGTGTTTGGCCGGGGTAAAGCGCGTGCCCTCCACAAAGTTGATGACCGTGGTGGGGTTATCTTTAAATTTTTCGCACGCCTGGCGCGTTGTTTCCAAATCCTTGCCTCGCATTTCAGGATGACGCTTGAGATATGCTTTAGAATAGCGCTTCATAAAGGGAAAATCTAGCGCCCACCAGGCCAGCCCCATCACCGGAAACCAGAACAGCTCCTGCTTGATAAAAAACTTGAGGAAAGGGATTTTTCGGTAAAAGATATATTGCAGGACAAATATATCGACCCAGGACTGGTGGTTGGCAAGAACCAGATACCAGCCGCCGTAACGCAGCTCGTCGCCTCCCTGAACGTGCCAGCCGGTTCGCTGCACCAGGTCAAATATTTTCCGGTTAATTCCTACCCAGTTTTCAGCAAACCAGTTGGCTGCG
>JAWOIM010000343.1:0-6957 GCA_046484685.1 Chloroflexota bacterium
ATTTTCAGCCTTCTTCCCTCCCCCTTCATCCTTAATTTTGTGCTACAATTGCGCTACGATGAGTAGAACATATGTAGTTGTAGACGTAGAAACAACCGGTCTGGATCCGGAGCGGGATGCTATTATTGAAGTAGCGGCCGTTTCCCTGCAAAACGGCACCGTCAGCGACGAATTCAGCTCGCTGGTCCAGCCTCACCGGGAGATCCCCGCCTTCATTAGCCAGATAACCGGCATTACCGACGAGATGGTGGCCGACGCCCCCAGCATGTACACGCTGCGCTCCCGCCTGAAGCAGATCATGGCCGACCATGTCCTTATCGGCCACAACGTCGGCTTTGACCTCGGCTTTTTGCGGGCCGAACGGCTGGGCATTGGCCAACACCGGCTGGATACGGTCACGCTGGCTTCTATTTTGCTGCCCGCCGCCGGCCGCTATAATCTGGAAGCACTCGTCTACCAACTGCAACTGCCCGGCACCGAGTCGGGCCAGGCCCACCGTGCTCTGGCCGACGCCCGCCAGACGGCCGCCCTGTTCCAAACCCTGCAAGAGCGCGCCCTGCAATTAGAAGTGGCCCAACTGGAAGAGATCGTAGCCGCCGGCCGCACCATTAGCTGGCCCGAAACCCTCTTTTTTGAAGACGTGCTGGCCGCCAAAATCCAGGCCGGAGCCGGCCGCAAGCCGGGCACGCGCCTGGCCCGCCTCTTTAACCCACCTCGTCTGGCCGGACGGCCGTTGTCTCCCAAAGAGAAAACGGAACCGCTGGATATAACGGCCGTAGCCGGCATGATTAAACCGGGCGGTAATCTCAGCCGCAGCTTCCCCGGTTTTGAGTACCGTCCCCAACAGGTGGAGATGCTGCGGGCCGTGGCCCAGGCCCTCAATCAGAGTCAACATCTACTGGTCGAGGCCGGCACCGGTACCGGCAAAAGCATCGGCTACCTGCTGCCCGCCGCCTTTTGGGCCAGCCAGAACGACCGCTGTGTCGTCGTTTCTACCAACACCATCAACCTGCAAGACCAGCTCCTCAACAAAGATTTACCCGACTTACAGGCTATCCTTCCCTTCGAACTACAAGCCGCCGTGCGCAAAGGGCGCAGCAACTACCTCTGTACCCGTCTCTTTCAGCAAATGCGCCACAGCGGCCCCAGCAGCGCCGACGAAATGGTCCTCTACGCCCGCATTCTCAACTGGCTGCCCCATTCCCAAAGCGGGGACGTCAACGAACTCAGCCTGCGCACTACCGGCGAACAGATGGCCTGGTCCCGGCTGAGCGGCGACAACGGCTGCACGGCCGAACATTGCGCCACCGAAAATTGCCCCCTACACATGGCCCGGCAGCGGGCCGAGCGTGCCCATATTCTCATTGTCAACCATGCTCTGCTCCTTTCTGATGTGGCCAACGAAAATCATATTTTGCCCCCTTTTCGCGACCTGATTATCGATGAGGCCCACCATCTGGAAGCGGCCGTAACGGACGGCCTCAGTTTCCGCGCCGACCGCCGCTACTTTGAAGCGGTCCTGGAAGAAGTGACCCGTCCTCGCGCCGGGCTGTTAGGCGATATGCAGAACCGGGTGGTAGCCAGCGTACCCCAGGCGGAAAGTGTGATCGCCCCCTTGATTGACGAGATGCGGCGTGAGGCGCAGGCGGCCGATATGCGCCTGGATGACTTTTTTGCTACCCTGGGTTATTTTGTGCAGGGGCAGGTGCGCAGCCGCAGCCAGTTCGCCCAGCAAATTCGGCTGATCGAGAAGCTGCGCCAGGATCCAGACTTCGATCAAGTGCAGGATGCCTGGCGCAATTTGAATCCTCACCTCAAAGTGGTGGTCAAAGGGTTTGAGAAATTGGCCAACGCTGTGGCCGACATCATGGCCACGGCCGATATTGAAAATGGGGAAGATTTGCGGCTGGCGCTGGCCAGCAACGGCCGTTCCCTGCGCGATCTCTGTGTTCAAATGGACGAACTCCTGCTCACTCCCCAGGAGGGCATGATCTACTGGATTGAATCCTTCAAAGATCGCCTATCCCTCCACGCCGCCCCGCTTCACGTGGGGCCGCTCGTCGACACCCATATTTTTAAGGAAAAAGAGAGTGCGGTTCTTACTTCGGCCACCTTGCGCACGGCCGGTTCAGGCAGTGACCAGCCCAGTTTTGATTATGTGCGCAGCCGGTTACACGCCCATGAGGTCCACGAACTGGCCGTCGGTTCCCCCTTCGACTACAAAAACGCCACCCTACTTTATCTGCCCACCGATATGCCCGAACCTAACCAGCCCGGCTACCAACGCTACCTGGAAGAGGCCATTGTTGATGTGGCCACCGCCCTGGGCGGGCGCACCCTGGTCCTCTTTACCGCCTATGGCCAATTAACCCAGACCGCCCGCGCCGTTGAATCCCAACTGGCCGCGGCCGACATTGTCACCCTGGCTCAAGGTGGTGGGGCCTCACGCCAGCAGTTGTTGGCCCAATTCCGCCGTCCCGACAGCCGCGCCGTTTTGTTAGGCACGCGCTCCTTTTGGGAAGGGGTGGATGTGCCCGGCCCGGCCCTGCAAGCGGTTCTGATTGCCAAACTGCCCTTTGACGTGCCTTCCGACCCCATTTTTGCCGCCCGTTCGGAGACGTTTGACAACTCTTTTTATGAATACTCCATTCCGGAGGCGATTTTACGTTTTCGGCAGGGATTCGGCCGTCTCATCCGGCGCAAGGATGATGAGGGGGTGGTAGCCATTCTAGACAAGCGGGTCATTTCCAAGCGGTATGGTCACGCCTTTGTTCAGGCCCTTCCCGAATGTATGGTGCTGCGTCAGCGGATCGGCCGTTTAGGGGAATTGACGGTACGCTGGTTAAATCGGGAGCGGTGAACGTTTTGTATTCCGTATTCCGTGTTCAGCAGCATACCTGGCCACTTTGCAACCGCGTCCCTTTGTCGCCTATAGAAAGCGCAGATACCCTTCCCCGTTACGACCGGTGGGGAAAGCAACAATAGCCACAGATGCCTGATGGGTTTTGTTGTGGGGCGAGCGAAGTACCAGTTGTGACCAATGGTCCCATTCATGCAGCAGGCGATGGCGGCCTTCACGAATAGTGAAGCGTCGCACTTCCCCTCGACTGCCCCACAAGGAGTTATTGCGTGCTGAGGGGTAAACGTCGATGTGGCCAATGATGTCCCCATTATGGGCATACACCGACAACGTGTTATTATCCTGATTCATACCGCATAAATCTCAAGTTACTCTGGTACTCTGTGGTTAGGTAAAAAAGGCAAACAGTTCTAAATCTATGGAAATAGTGTTGATAGATGGCTAATGGACCGGGTTTGAGGAAAAGTGCGGCTCTCCTTACTATTAATAAATAGATTAGCATAGATTGATAGGGATGTAAACAATGACAATTTGGACTGTCCTGACAAAATGGGCATCGATTGGATTGGGGTGGCTTTTGGTTTTAGGCCTGCTGTTTTCTTGTCAGCGCTCCCCAGAGTCGGCAACTCCGGAGGGTGGAGCCATGACACCCCAACCGTCAATAGCCACAGTGGCACCTACGGCAACGTCCTCCCCCACAGTCGCTGCCACGCCTGCTGCCGACATGCCTGCAACCATTATGTATCAAAGTCCTCAGGGGGCGTATCGCCTGTCCCATCCCCCCGGCTGGTCCAGCCGCCCATCTCTCTTTTTCACTGCCTTCGCTTCATCAGAAACGCTGTTGGATATGTCAGAGGAAGTAGGTGACGGAGGGCTGGTCATCGTGGTGGCCGGTCGCACCAGCGATTTTGGCAGCAGCGATCCCCAAACGATTTTACAAACTGGACTGACCCGCGCCAGTCCGGTACAGGATGTGGCTTTTGTGACGGGGCCAGACGCCATCGCTATTGGTCCCCAAGAGGCCGCCGAGGCCGAATTGAGGGGCAGTTCTGACACGGGCGAACCGCTGGCCGCCTATGCCGTGGCCGTTGTCTATGAAGAACGCGCCCTGGTGCTGGTAGGCATCACCGCCGCGGCCACCGCCGCCGACTATCTGCCCATCTTCCGCGATGTAGCCGCCTCGGTACGTCTGGCCGGTGCTTTTGATGAGGAGAGCGAAGCGGATGTGGCGGAAGCGGACGCCGTCCTGCCTCTGACCCCAGTTGGCGAAGTTGGCCCGGCTCAATGGGTCACCGGGGCTGTCGTATCCGAAGAAGAAGCGGCATGGCTGTTAACGGCCGTATCCGGCCAAACTATCGACATTCTGGTTGAACCAGAGCCGGGCTTCGATGCTGTTGTGGACGTGCGCAATGCCCAGGGGCGCTCCCTGCTGCCTGACGGCCCGGTAGACAACTCCTTTGGTGCCGAGCGGGTGCGCCGGGTGGCCATTCCGACCGACGGCGAAACCTTCCTGGTGGTGGCCGGTTATGGCAGTTCAAGCGGCAGCTATGAAATTTATATGACCCCCTCCGGCGTCGTCAGCGGGCCGGTAGCCGGCGATCTCGCGTACGGCCAGATGGCGCGTGGCCGTCTGGAAACGGCCGCTGCGCTGGATCTGTGGCGTTTTAGCGGTCGGGCCGGGGATCTGTTTGATGTGACGGTACGGCCGTTACCCGATGACCTGGATGTGCTGGTGGATGTCATCGACCCTACCGGCCTTTCTATTCTGCCCAACGGGGCCGTAGATGAATATTACGACACCGAATATGTGCGGGGTGCGGTCCTGCCTCATGATGGAGAGTATTTGGTGCTGGTCCAGGGCTTTGCCGGCAGTACCGGGCCGTATGAAGTCGAACTGGGGTTGAGCCATGACGGCCCATACAGTCACAGCCGCTTTGCTGCCCACACGCTGCCTGCCGGGAGTAGTCGGGATTACCCGTTTACGGCCGCTGCGGGTGACTTACTCACCATTTTTGTCAATCCCGACTTTGATTTTGACGTGGTGGTCCGTATCTTTGCCGCCGGTGAAAGCAGCCATCTGCTGGAGGTCGATGAGCGGTTTGGCCTGGAAATGTTCACCTGGACCGCCCCGGAAGCGGGCGATTATTTTGTGCAGGTAGCCGGCTATGACGCCGACCTGCCGGGCGGGTATGAACTGGTAACAATTGGTGACCGGACGGTACAATTCAGGCTGCTGCCGGAGGATTGGCTCATTGTTGATTTAGCGGTGGGGGAAACGGCCGTTTACCCCCTTACCATTAGCAGCAGGCAGCGACTACGCATCCACAGCGAATCGCCTAACCAATCCCCGCCGCCCAGACTGCGCTTGTTGACCGCTGACGGATCAACCGCAGTTGAAGGCTCTGGTCATCTGCACGTTGCGCTGAGTGAAGGGGATTATCAACTGGAAATAGGGCCGGTCAACGGCCGTTTTCGCCTCTGGCTGGATAAGGAATAAAAATTGTAACTATACAGCCTCTCAAGACCTGACAGGTTTTTAACGAGGCGCTGGGCAATTCCACAGTCTGGTGGAAACCTGTCAGGTCTGTATGGTTACTAAAAATTTTAAATTGGAGAAACAGATGACCCAACCAACCAACCGCGTCGTTATCACCGGCCTGGGAACCTACAATCCGCTGGGCCACGACCCCAACCTCACCTGGACCCAGGTGGCCGCCGGACAGAGCGGGATTGGTCCCATCACCCTGTTCGACGCCAGCGACTACAAAGCCCAAATTGCCGGTGAGGTCAAAGATTTTGACCCGGCAGCCCTGTTTGGCCGCAAAGAGGCCCGGCGCATGTCTCGCCTGACCCAACTGGCCCTGGCTGCGGCCAACCAGGCCATCGCCGACGCCGCGCTCGACAACGTTAACCGGGAGCGCGTGGGCGTTATCATTGGCAGCGGCATGGGCAGCCTGGATCCGATTGTGGACAACGTCAATACGCTTAACGAACGGGGCCACAGTCGTGTCAGCCCCTTCTTTGTACCCATGATGCTGGCCGACACCCCGGCGGCTCTGGTTTCGATTGACCATGGCTTTTATGGCCCCAATATGTATGTATCCACTGCTTGCGCCACCGGCAACAACGCCATTGGCGAAGCGGGCAAGATTATTGAGCGTGGCGATGCGGATGTTATGATCGCCGGCGGTAGCGAAGCCTGCATTTTGCCCCTGGCTATTGCCGGCTTTGGCGTCATGGGGGCACTCTCTACCCGCAACGACGATCCAACCCGTGCCTCACGCCCGTTTGACCGGGAGCGGGACGGGTTTGTGGCCGGTGAAGGAGCAGCTATTCTGGTGTTAGAATCGCTGGCCCAGGCCCAGGCCCGCGGGGCGCGTATTTATGGGGAACTGCTGGGCTACGGCACCAGCGCTGATGCCTATCACATCTCTATGCCCGCCGCCGGGGGGGAGGGAGCGGCCAAATCAATGCAAAACGCGCTGACTGATGCCGGCTTGCGGCCTGAGCAAGTTGATTATATTAACGCCCACGGAACCAGCACGCCGCTGAATGATCGGGCCGAAACGGCCGCTATCAAAAGAGTTTTTGGTGACCATGCCTACCATCTGCCGGTCAGCTCTACCAAGTCGATGCACGGCCATCTGCTGGGCGCAGCCGGTGCCTTAGAAGCGATCATTTGTCTCAAAAGTCTGGAGAATAGTCTGCTGCCGCCTACCATCAACTACGAAACGGTCGATCCTGACTGTGACCTGGATTACGTGCCCAATGAAGCCCGCCCGGCTGAACTGCATGTGACCATGTCCAACGGCTTTGGTCTGGGCGGCCACAATGCCACCATTATTTTGGGCACTTTTGCAGGATAAGAAACTTACCGCAAAGACGCAAAGCACGCCAAGAAAAAAACTTTATGCTTTTGCGTCTTTCTGGTTAGTTAATTGTCTGAGCCAGGTAGTCGTCGATTTGGGCGCGGGTCATGGGACCACGGTGAATGGCCGTTACCGCCCCGTCCGGTCCTACAAAGTAAGTAGTAGGAAAGTTGGCCACGCCATACTGTTGAGCCACGCGACCGTTTTCATCCAGCAGCGGTGTAAAGG
>JAWOIM010000430.1:0-4830 GCA_046484685.1 Chloroflexota bacterium
ATCGCTTTCCAGCAGCGACATAAGCACCAGCGCTTCTGGGTTGCCAAAACGGGCGTTGAATTCTAATACCTGTAAACCACGCCTGGTCAGCATCAGGCCGGCAAACAAGACGCCTACGTAAGGGTTCCCCTCGGCTGCCATACCGTCAATGGTTGGCTGTAATACCGTTCGCATCACCTGCGCCATAAAACCAGGGGCCAGGTCCGCCGGTGGACCGAAGGCCCCCATGCCGCCAGTGTTGGGGCCTCGATCCTGGTCGAAAATACGTTTATGATCGCGCACCGGCGTCAGGGGCACCACCGTCCGACCATCGCTCAGACCAAACACAGAGACCTCCGTACCCTCTATCCGTTCTTCGATGAGGACCGTGTGGGCCGCCGGTCCCAACGTTTGTTTGACCATATAGCTGTATAGGGCAGCCTGCACCTGCCGTTTGTTGTCACAGACCGTTACCCCCAGTCCCATTTTGCCCAGCCCGCTTACTTTAACAACCAGACGGCCGTTTGGCTGTGCCGCCAGATAAGCCAGGGCGGCTTCATAATCGGTGAAAGCAGCATAAGCCGGTGTGGGAATGCCGTGCCGCTGCATAAACGCTTTGGCAAACGCTTTTGAGGATTCCAGCCGGGCGGCCGCCTGCCGGGGACCAAAAATGGGCAGGTTTGCTGCCTGAAAGGCATCGACCACGCCCAATGCCAACGGATCGTTGGTCCCTACTACCGTCAGGTCAATCTGGTTTTTGCGGGCAAAGGCCACCAGTGCCGGTACATCTTCATCGTTGATAGGCACGTTGGTCGCAATTTCGGCCGTGCCGGCATTACCCGGCGCGACAAATATCTGGCCCACACGGGGTGACTGCCGAATTTTCCAGGCCAGGGCATGTTCACGGGAACCATAACCCAGGATTAAAACGTTTAATTTCTTTGTTTGCATCTGCTTTCTCCTCTGTAAGCTGACCATAGACCACGGACGACAGACGATGGGCTTTCATCCCTCACCGTGCGCCTCAGTACATGCCTCAATTATAGTTGTGGCAAGTGGACAAGTTGCCTATCTGCAACTTGCAACTACTATACAATTCATACCGGGTGGAGCTGTTCACCCAAAAGGGTGCATCAGGGGGTGAAATCGAGGAGATGGTGGGCACGAGCCTGGGCCACGGCCTGGGTGCGGCTGCTAACGCCCAACTTGTCGTAGAGGCGGCGGGTATGGGATTTGACGGTGTTGAGGCTGATGACCATTTCAGCGGCAATCTGCCGGTTGGTCAGGCCGGCGGCCAGATGGTGCAACACCTCCAGTTCGCGCGGGCTGAGGGGCTCCAGGTCGACTTCAGCCTCCGGTAGTGGGACTTGGGGCTGGAGATGGGTTAACAAGGTGCGGGCATAATCGGCCGTAACGCCGTTATGGGCCAGCCGGTGCAGCAAACGGGCCAGGATGGGATCGGCCCCATCGAGAAAGGTGCGTATCAGGCCACCGGGTTCGGCCAGAGTTAATGAGCGCTGCAGCCGGGAAACGGCCGTTTCCATGTCGCCCATTTTGGCCAGGGCTACCGCTTCGTGCAGCAGCACCTCAATCAAAAAACTGGTTGCCTGGCGCTGCTCGGCGTGACGCCGAAGAATGTCCAGAGTGGCCAGCACCCCGGAAAATTCGCGCTGCGCCAGTCGCAAACGCACCAACAGCAGGTAAGCAGCGGGCCAGGCCGTTACCTTCTCCGGTGGATCTGCCAGCGAGTAGCCCATAGCAGTGGCCCACTGCTCCACCGTGGCCCACTGCTGCACCGGAGCCAGATCGCCGCGCTGTAAGGCTAACCGGGCCGTGCCGGTCAGCGGTTGAGTGGCCCCAATTTGCTGTGCCAGGTCTGCCAAGAGTGCCTGGGCTGTTGTCTGGTCGCCCAGGGTGGCCAGCAGTTGGGCCAGGCTTTCCCGGCTGTAGATCAGCATCTTATGGTCGCCGCTCCGTTGGGCACAGGCCAGGGCACGGCGCAAATGGGTTTCGGCTTCTGCCAGCCGGTTCCACTCATACAGCACTCGCCCCAGCGCCACGTGCATAAAGCCGACCGCTGCCGATGAGGGCCGGCCGGGGGCCTGGGTTTCGGCCAGGTGCAGGCCATGTTGGTAAATATCATAAGCAGCCGGCAAATCGGCCTGGCGTTCGTACGTCTGGCCCCAATAGTAAGTGGCAAACATGACGGCCCACAGGCCGGGGTCGTGGGTATTGTTTTGGGCTGCTTCGGCAAAGGCGCTGCGAGCCGCATCCACATCTTCCCGCTGCAAATGGGAGAAGCCGAGATTAATGGCTACTTCGCTGCGCAGCATATGCTGGTCACCGGGCAGCTTAGCCAGCGCTTTTTGCGAAAAGCGAATGTTTAGATCAGTTTCGCCGGTAATGGCCGCCAGGCGAGCCCGCAGCGCGGCCCATTCTCCCCATAACAAGGCTGAATCCAGCCGGTCGCTGATTTCTTCCAGCAGCGTTTTGGCCTGGGCAAAGGCACCGGTACGAATCAGAGACCAGATGTAAAACAGGCTCAGACGGGGTTGGGCCGTTTGTAAAGCAGCCGGCAGCGCTTCTACCCATTGGCGCAGGGTGCTGCCTTCACCAAACATGAGTACATCGCGAGCCACGTCGGCCATCAGGCGGGCGGCAAAGGGATAATCCCCGGCTTTCAGCGCGTGATCAACAGCCAGCAGCGATTGTCCGTGGTCATGGTACCAGTGGGCAGCCCGCTGGTGCAGGTGTTCGATATCGGCGCTGTTTTTTTGCTGCTGCAACCGGCCGTATAAAAAGTCGGCAAACAAATGATGGTACCGGTACCAGTTGCGCTCGGCATCCAGCGGCACCAAAAAAAGATTGGCCGCTTCAATTTGAGTCAAAATCGGCCGGCTGACCAGTCCGGTAACATGCTGGCACAGGTCGGCGTTGAATTGGGAGAGAACGGCCGTTTCCAGCAAAAAAGCCTGGATCGTTTCCGGCTGCCGGTGCAGCACCTGGTCGGCCAGGTAGTCGACCAGGTAACGCTGGCTGCCGGAGAAGGCCTGGGGCAGCGTGACCGCTTCTTGCAAGGCCAGCGCGATTAACTGCAAACCGGTAACCCAGCCTTCCACCTGCTCATCAATTTCGGTTATTTGTTCCGGATTAACCGTAAGGGACATGGTATGCTGTAAAAAGGCGGCCGTTTCGGCCGCTGTAAAGCGCAGGTCATGGGCGTTAAGGCAGTGCAGTTGGCCCTGTCCTCGCAGCAGCGCCACCGGTAAAGGAGGCTCACTGCGGCTGAGAATAACCAGGTGGAGTGTAAGCGGCATATGCTGCAGGATAAAGGTGAGAACCTGGTGTACCGCATCGGCGGTGATAAGATGGTAATCATCCAGAACGATCACGACCGCTTCCTCGACCAGCGCCAGATCGTTTAATAGGGCCGTCAGAATAGCCTCGGTTTCGTTGTACAGATAAGTGGTGGTCAGCCGGGCCAGGGCCGACTCGCCAATTTCCTCACGCACGGCAGCGATGGCGGCGAACAGATAAGCCAGAAAACGGGCTTTATCATTGTCCCCGCTGTCCAGAGAGAGCCAGGCGGCGGCCTGGGGCAGTTGGTTGATCCATTGGGCGGCCAGGGTTGTTTTACCATACCCGGCGGGACCGGTGATGAGGGTCAGTTTGGGTGGGGCTGCGCCGGCAGAATGGGCCGCATTCAAGCGGTCTATGAGGCGAGAGCGGACAACGGCATCGCCGCGCATTCGTGGCGTATACAGTTTGGTGGTGAGCAGCGGCCGTGGAGGAACAGCCAGCTTATTGTGAATCTGTATTTCTCCCATTCTCCTCCGGCTGTTCCCCAAAGCGGCCGGCAACCATTTCCCAGCCCACGTAAATAGGGACCAACTGGTTGAGGCCAAACCATACTATGGCGATGGTAACAATAATTTTAATCGTCTCCAACTGAGCTTGCAGGTTAAGGCGGGTAAAGCGGGCACGGTCGTTGGCATCTTGCACAATGCGAATGTATTCATCGAGCAAGGGATCCACTTCAGTCAGGCGCGTATTGATGGTGTTAAGGTCGCGGGATAGCTGCAGCACATCCTCACTAATCACCTCCAGATTATCGCTGGAGGTTTGCAGTGTCTGGTCCAGCGAACGCAAACGCTCAGGCAGGCCGTCCAGGCTGTCACCAATGAGGGCCACCGATTCGTCAAAGGGGATATCAGGCTGGTAGTCGATACCCAGATCATATTGAATAGTTAGTCCCAAAAATTGTTCATCAATGCGGAAGTTGTTGAGCGTGACCAGCGTGCTGTCAATGGCTCCGGCCACCTGGATCAGACTGGGCATCGTCTCTTCAATGGCTTCGATGCTGTGGGGTAGGTCTTCGCTGGTAATCAGAGTAATCTGATTTAGCAGCGGTTGAGTATCAGTGATGGCAATGCTGAGGTTAACGGCCGTTCTTTCCACCGTATCTAACCCATCATTGACATCGGCCAGGGCCTCTTTAGCCAGGAGCAGGGTGTCGTTAACGGCCGTTAAACCTTCCGATGTCAGCTCCAGATTGCCCAACACATTGTCACCAATCTGATCTACCATATCGCGCCCCACAATAACGCCGCCAATGCTCAGGACTATGCCGCCAATACCAATCAAAATCAAAAGCACACCGATTATGCGTCGTTTCCAGCGAATCATCTGTTACCCTCCACATGAGAATTATGAATTATGAATTACGAAGGATGAAGAATGAATTTTTTATTTCACTTTTCACTTCTTACTTCTTACTCTTCACTCAGCACCCATCATTGGTGCGTAAACATTACCCGTCATTCCCTCGTAATGCAAACCATTCAGGGCATT
>JAWOIM010000489.1:0-7539 GCA_046484685.1 Chloroflexota bacterium
CTGGCGCTTAGGGGAAGTTGTGTCGCTTCTTCGAGGTTGGGGCTGCGGGAGATGGTGTGGCGGGAACGGCCGTTGTTGACCACAATCTCTCGTTCGGCACCGGTTGTTACTCCTTCTGCCGGCTCTTCCTGGGGCAGCCAACGGGAGAGGTCGGGCATGGCCGGTAAGTAGTCTCCACGCCCCAGGCGCAGTAACAGGTCACCCAATTCAGCCCGCGTCAGGCCCGAAACCAGAATAGCCCCAATGACGGCCAGGACGGTCAGGGTAAAAATAGCCCCCACTGCGCCCACAAAATCGGTGAGTAGACTGGCCAGGGCGCTGCCCAGGTAGCCGCCACCGTTGCCCACTTCGGCCACAGTCCATAGATCATTCAGCCCATTGTCACGCCCCACGACGATCATGCTGGCCAGCGCCGTGGAGACAACAAAGAGCAGCCCGCCGCCACTCAGGCGGTAGACAGGCAGGTCTGGCTCTTGTTCCATCCCCAGCAGCACCAGGTAAAGGCCGGCCGCTCCCGTGATAAAGGGGATAACCAGCGCCCCCCAGCCAAAGCTGCGCCACAATAGGGAAGAGAGGGCGGTTGTCAACTGGCCCTGGTCGGGAGAGATGAGGCTGAGAGAAAAAACGGCCGTTATAAATACCACCCCAATGCCGGCAATCAAAATTTTCTGCTGCTGGTTGAGGCTCAACTGCCGCTTGCTCGGTTTGGTCGTGCGTTTGCGGCTGCTGCGCGACTTGGTGCCGCCCCGTGTTGCTTTTGCTTTCCGTTTGGCCATAATCTAATCCTGCATAGCTCAGATGTTCCTGCTGAATATGGGTATTATAACATGGATTGGTAGGTAGTGCGTAGTTCGTAGTTCGTAAGGCGCAGAAAGCCCGCTACGCCCTACGAACTACGCCCTATTTTAAGAATTCTGGCCCCAAATCGCCATCCGATAGCTTTTGACAGGATTTTGACGGTAGATTTGTAGATGGGTTGTGCGCCGAATACGGATTGACGGACATGCTTTGCTAATCTATAACCAAATGCAAGCAACCTTTATAAATTGCCGACGATGAACAATAGAAGTATGGTCCACCCCTGATTAAATCAGGGGCCGTCGTCCATGGTCCATTTTCGAAGGAGGCTGGGATATTTTGAGTGTAAAAAAATTAGCGGATAAGTCATCACGACTGCCCGGTTTTTATAGATTGCCGATTGCCGAACGGCTGGTGTTAATACAGGAATGGGCTGATTTGACCGATGAGGAAACGGCCGTTCTGGCCAAAAATGGCCTCAGCAGCGATCAGGCCAATCATATGGTAGAAAACGCCCTGGGCACCTTTGGTCTGCCCCTGGGCATTGCCGCCAACTTTTTGATCAACGACCGGGATTATCTCATTCCCATGGCCGTGGAAGAGCCGAGCGTCGTGGCCGCCGTCAGCCACGCGGCCAAGCTGATTCGGTCCGGCGGCGGCTTCCAGACGGAAGCGAGCGAACCGGTGATGATCGGCCAGATTCAGGTGTTGGACATCCCCGATATGGCGGCAGCCCAACTGGCGCTGGCAGCCAACAAGCAGCAGCTTATGGATGAAGCCAACAGTTGCAGTCAAAATATCGTACGGCGCGGCGGCGGGGCCAGGGATATTGAAATAAGGCCGTTCCCCGACACGCCCGTTGGCCCCATGCTGGTTGTCCATTTGCTCTATGACTGCCGGGATGCTATGGGGGCCAACGCGATTAATACGGCCGTAGAAACGATGGCCCCCCTGGTAGCTGACCTGACAAACGGCCGTACCAACCTGCGCATCCTCTCCAACCTGAGCGATCGGCGCACGGCCACCGCTCGCTGCCACATACCGGCTGCTCAATTAAATCGAGGGGAGATCAGCGGCCAAGCGGTAGCCAAACTGATTGAAGAAGCCAACGCCTTTGCCCTCGTTGATCCCTACCGGGCAGCCACCCACAACAAGGGCATCATGAACGGCATTGACGCCGTCTGCATCGCCACCGGCAATGATTGGCGGGCGGTGGAGGCAGGCGCTCATGCTTATGCGGCGCGGAACGGCCGTTATGCCGGTCTCACCGACTGGCACGTGACTAAAAATGGTGACCTCTACGGCGAAATGACTTTGCCTCTCTCGGTGGGCATCGTGGGCGGGGCCACCAAAGTTCACCCCACGGCCAAAGTGGCCATGAAAATCCTTAACGTCAGCTCCGCCGCTGAACTGGCCCAGATTATGGTGGCCGTCGGCCTGGCCCAAAACCTGGCGGCCATCAAGGCGCTGGCCACCACCGGCATCCAGCAGGGCCACATGCGCATGCACGCCCGCCAGGTGGCGCTGGCCGCCGGGGCCGTCGATGGCCAGGTCCAACAAATTGCCAACCAGCTCGTCTTCGAACAAAACATTCGCATCAATCGGGCACAAGAGCTGCTGCAGGTCGTCAAGTAACCCAGGTTGCCAACCTGGAAAAAGGGCAGGTTAATAACCTGCGTTAAAGTAACAATATTTTGATAGTGCGTATTGCGTAGTGCGTAGCAGGTCAAACCATTACGCACTACGCAATACGCACTACGCACAGGAAAATATGAACAACCCAACCACTAAACCTTATCCCGACAACGGACTGATGAAAACCGACCGGCCGGTGGGCATTGTTGGTTATGGGGCCTATGTGCCCCGCTACCGGCTGCCCGCCAGCGAAGTCTCCCGCATGTGGACGGGGGGCGAAGGGGGCGTACCTATCGTCGAAAAGGCGGTCAACGGCCTGGACGAAGACGTGATCACCATGTCGGTCGAAGCCGCCCGCAACGCCTTGCAGCGGGCACAGATCGACCCGCAGGAAATCCGGGCCGTCTGGGTGGGCAGCGAAAGCCACCCCTACGCCGTCAAGCCCAGCAGCACCATTGTAGCCGAAGCCATCGGTTCGGTGCCGCGCACCCTGGCCGCCGACTGGGAATTTGCCTGCAAGGCAGGCACCGAAGCGATGCAGGCGG
The DNA here is from genome assembly GCA_046484685.1 of Chloroflexota bacterium. Classification (GTDB taxonomy): domain Bacteria; phylum Chloroflexota; class Anaerolineae; order Promineifilales; family Promineifilaceae; genus SLGK01. Next base: position 2,979 of record JAWOIM010000489.1, read on the forward strand.
CCATCGGCTTTGTCGGCTCGGGCATGGCCCGCTATGCCCTGAGCATCGGCATGGACACGGCCCAGGGACGTCCCGGTGATGCCCTGGAATATACGGCCGCAGCCGGCGGGGCGGCTATTTTGATTGGTCCGGCTGATGAGTCGGTGGCCACTATCACCGGCTCCTTCTCCTTTGTCACCGATACGCCTGACTTTTGGCGGCGTGCCCATGCCGAATATCCGTCACACGGCGACCGCTTTACGGGTGAGCCGGCCTATTTTAAGCATGTGCTAGGCGCGGCCCAGGCGCTCATGGACGCCGTAGGCACCACGGTCAACGATTACCGCTGGGCCGTTTTCCACCAGCCCAACGCCAAGTTCCCGGAGCGGGCGGCCAAATCGCTCGGCTTTAATAAGTCCCACATTGAAGCAGGGCTGCTCAGCCCGCGCATCGGCAACACCTATTCCGGCTCGACTATGATTGGCCTGACCGCCATCCTGGATGTGGCCGATCCCGGCGACCGGATTTTGATGGTCAGCTACGGCTCCGGGGCCGGATCGGATGCCTTTGACCTGATCGTCACCGAGCGACTGCTGGAAACTCGCCAACGAGCCACCAGCACCGAAACCTATATTTCCCGCCGCACGGAGATTGATTACGCCACGTATACGCGCTTCCGTGATAAGCTCAAGATGAACTAGCGGCAGTTTGTTAAGTAAGTAGTAGGAAGTAAATAGTAAGAAGTGGAATATCCACTTCTCACTACTTACTTTTCACTTTTTACTGATTACTAAAAAAGGACTACACATGACCGAAGTCGCCATCATTGGCATTGGCCAAATTGAAGTACAGGAACATTGGGAGACGTCGCTGCGCCATCTGGCCTGGTATGCCATCGAGCGGGCGCTGGATGATGCCCATACGACCCAAATTGACGCCCTTTTTGTGGGCAATATGCTGGCCGGACAGTTGAGCAACCAGATGCACCTGGGCGCGCTCATTGCCGACTTTGCCGGACTGCGCGGCATTGAGGCGGTCACGGTGGAAGCGGCCGATGCCTCCGGGGGCATGGCGCTGCGGCAGGCGGTTCTGGCCGTGCGCAGTGGTCAGGTACAAACCGCGCTGGCGGTGGGCGTGGAAAAGTTCACCGACCAGACCGGTTCGACGCTGACGACCGCTCTCTCTACCAGTTTGGACGCCGACTATGAAGCGGTACAGGGGGCCACCCCGGCCGCCATTGGCGCGTTGATGATGCGCCGCTATATGCACGAATATGGGCTGGAACTGGCCGACTTTGCCGGTTTTAGCGTTAACGCCCACGCTAACGGGGCCAAAAATCCGCTGGCGATGTTCCGCAACCAGCTCAAGGCGGAACGGTTTACGTCCGCGCCGCTGGTGGCCACGCCAATTACCCTCTTTGACGCGGCGCCGACGGGCGATGGGGCCGCCGCCGTGATTGTTACCAACCGGGAGCGGGCCATGGATATGGTGCCGCAGCCGGTGGTCGTGGCCGGATCGGCCGTCGCCAATGAACCGTTAGCCCTTCATGACCGGCGTGACACCATCTGGCTGCGGGCGGCCGAATTGAGCGCAGCTAAAGCGATGCAGGCGGCAGAGGTGACCCCGGCCGACATCGATCTGGCCGAACTGCACGATGCTTTTACGATTTTGGCGGCACTGTCGCTGGAAGCGTGTGGTTTTGCCGAGCGAGGTCAGGGCTGGCAGTTGGCGCGGGATGGGGAGATTGGGCCAGACGGCCGTATTCCCATCAGCACCTTTGGCGGCCTAAAAGCGCGGGGCAATCCGGGTGGGGCCACCGGCCTCTACCAGATTGTGGAAGTAGCCCGCCAACTGCGCGGCCAGGCGGACGACTGCCAGATCGCTAATGCCAAAATCGGTCTGACCCAGAATTTGGGCAGCAATGGGGCCACGGCTGTGACGCACATATTGAAAACGTGAAACGTGATGCGTGAAACGTGAGGGCTTGATTCTCACGCATCACGTTTCACGACGTTTCACGCATCACGCTACTAGACATAACTCCCCAATCCCCCTAATTTTCCTCTAAAAACGGCCGTTCTGATAGCTTTTGATAGCTTTTTCCCTTGACTGACAGCGAATGAGAGGGTTTCTAGGCCATAATGATAAGCAGGTTGGCGGCCTAAAGGCTGTTACTGAAGAAATGATAAATTGAGAATGAAAAAATCGAGCGTGTGCGACATCAACTACTTTGCTAAATATCATCACGTTTCACGCATCACGTTTCAGAGTTTGGAGGCTAAGTAAAAAATAATGGAAGTTTCACGTCATTGGCGATTAAATCAACAGAGATACCAACTGGTCGGTGAGACCTGTGAAACCTGCGGCGTTAAGTTATTCCCGCCGCGTGATGTTTGCCTGGAATGTGAAGCCCCGGCTTACGAACTGTTCACTTTTTCAGGGCGGGGTGAAGTTTATTCCTATACCACCATTTATGATGCCCCGGCCGGTTTTGAGCAAAATGCACCTTATACTGTTGCTCTCATCAAGCTAGACGAAGGCCCCATTGTGACGGCCCAACTAACCGATATGAGTAAGGAAGAGGTCCACATTGGGTTGCCTGTGGAAATGGTTACCCGTAAGCTGACCACTGATGGGGCGGAAGGAATGATTGTATATGGCTACAAGTTCCGTCCGGCCGTAGCCCAACCTCGCCCCATTCCAGAAGCTGTTCAACGGGAACGGGTTGCCGTCTGATCTTAACCCCTTCCCTGATACCCCATTTTTAACGTCACCTGTCAAAAGACCTGCCCTGAAAGAAGGCAGGTCTTTTTTATTGGCTATCCAGAGCTAAGCGGGTTGGCTATTAGCGTTAAATTAACGTTAACATTATACTATCCCCTTAGTTCAATAGTAGGGACCGTGCTGCGGGGCAGTTCCCTACTATTTACTAAACGCCGCCAGCATACCATATGGTCCTATATGGCCCATATGGACCATATGGAGGGCAGCAGTATCAACTACAGGAGGCACCATGACTATTCAGGAAAAAGACCCGGCTACTGTTCCGACCGATGCCGGCCATCAATCAGCCGTTCGTGGCGCACTTGACAGATTGTACCGGCAAGTTGTCGACGATGAGGCCCAAACGGGCGTCATTACCTTTGATGTTTCTTCGCCAACAGACCGCTACATCATTTTTTCAGACCAACATCGAGGCGTCCGCGATCGGGCTGACGACTTTCGCCATTCTGAACGGGCTTATAATGCCGCCTTGGCCTATTATTACGCCATGGGCCACACTCTGGTCACCTTAGGGGATGTGGAAGAGTTATGGAAGGAACGGCCGGGGCCGGTTATCAATGCCTACCAGCACAGTTTGGGACTTGAGGCACGGTTTTATGAAGACGGCCGTTACCTCCGCTTTTGGGGCAACCATGACGACGAGTGGGATTACGCAGACTCCGTACACAAACACTTGGCACCCATTTTCGATGATACCTTAAAAGTACACGAAGGCTTACGCATCAAAATTGTGGATGGCAGCGAAGAATTAGGCCACCTGTTCCTGATACATGGTCACCAGGGCACATTGGAAAGTGACCGATTTGGCCAGATTTCCCGCTTCTTTGTGCGCTGGTTCTACCGCCCCTTTCAACGATTAACCGGGTTTTCTCCCAATACGCCGGCCACCTCCTGGGAACTGCGTGAGGGCCACAACCGGGCCTTGTATGAATGGGTCAAACAGCAGGACAATCTGCTCCTCATTGCCGGACATACCCACCGTCCTGTCTTCGAGTCTTTAACCCATCCGGACCAGGTATTAAAAGAGTTGGAAGAGTTGGAAGCGCGGCTCGCCCAAAACCCCGATGATGACGACCTGCGGCGCAAGGTCAGTGAAGTATCGGCCGAACTCGAATGGATTCGGGCGCAGCAGTTGACCAAACCGGGGCATGAAGGAGAGATAATCCATAGGCACAAAACACCACGCTACTTTAACACCGGCTGCTGCTGCTTCTTGGACGGTAAAATTACCGGGCTGGAGTTGATTGACGGTCAGATTCGCCTGATTCGCTGGCCCGATAATGACGGCAAACCACGCCCCTGCATTTTGGCCCCAGATACGAACAAGCCACCCGTTAGGCTGCGGGATCTTTTGATCGTCGACTAAGCCTGCCGACTAAAGACGTTATGACAAACCGATTTCTGGACGATGAGTGGATGGGTTGGATTCTATTCGCTGAGTTGAATACGTAATGGTCTTTATGTGGCCGGTGGAGGGGGGTCTGCGTCTGCCGGCGTGCTTCTTTTTTGGAGAAAGGCAGTTAACTCTTCTAAAGAAGTAAAGCCGTAGCGAACATCATTTTCGGGATCGTGCAGTGAATAGCGCCAGGTAGCAGCAGCATTGGCTCCCTCTCTCTCTTCCCAAAAGCGCAGAATAAACGTGTAGTAGCGGGGTGGTTTTTCAAACATATCTTTACCTCTAGACAGTGTATTGTCCTCTTACTATAATTAGGTAATAGGCCAACAATTCTTAGAAAGTACCTATACAGACCTGACAGGTTTCCACCAGACTGTGGAATTCCCCAGCGCTTCGTTAAAA
>JAWOIM010000508.1:0-4725 GCA_046484685.1 Chloroflexota bacterium
GCCGAAGGGCGGGCGCAGTCGGTGGTGGCTTACCTGGTTTCCCAGGGCATTGATCCGGCTCGTTTTATTGTAGAAGCCTCACTGCCGCCCGAAGACCATCGTAACACCGAGGATCCGAATATCCAGGCTCAGGATCGTTTTGTAGAGCTAACGCTGGTGACGGCAGGACGGTAGTGTTGATGGAGAGAAAACCTGACAGGTTGACAATCTCCGATTGCGCCAGACCCGTCAGGTTTCTTCCCGGATAATTGTTATGAAAAAAAATAACTCGTTTACCCTGGTATTGTTACTTTTCTTTTTTTCTTTGCCTATACTGGCGTGCAGCTTGCCCAGTCTGGGAGGGAGTGACAGGCCGCCCTCGAATGCAGTGGTAGTGGATGTCTTGGCCAACTCTAGTGTAATGCCCTGGTTGGAAACGGCCGTAACCGACTTCAACGACGCCGCTATCGAAAACAGCGCCGGCCGGCCTTACTTTGCCGTGCTGCATGAAGCCGAAGCCGGCCTGGCTGTCACCCAACTGCGTGACGGCCAGGCGCCCTACGCCCTCTGGCTGCCCGATGACCCCGTTTGGACCGAGGTGCTGGCCGACCAGGGCAATCCCGACTTCCAGGCCGACTGCCTCAGCACCGCCCAAAGCCCCCTGGTCATTGCCATGTGGCGGCCTATTGCCGAGTCGCTGGGCTGGCCCGGCCTGCCCCTGGGCTGGCTGGATGTGGGCAGCCTGGCCGCCGATCCCGCCTCCTGGAGCTATTACAGCGGCGGCGAGTTAGGCGACAACTTCCGCCTGGGCCATACCCATCCCGGCCTGTCGGCCACCGGGGCCAGTACGCTGCTGGCCGTGGTCCAGGCCGCCCGGCTGCAAACCGAGGCAGTCACCGTAGCCGATGTGGAACTGCCCATTGTGCAGGCGTCGGTGGGCGCTTTTGAGAGCGGGGTGGCCTGGTTTGGTAACAGCACCGGCAGCATGGGCCAGACGATGCGCGAGCGAGACATGGCCTACCTGAGCGCGGCCATTGTCTACGAAAGCACCATCGTTCAGCATGGCGGTGGTGAGATTGTGGCTGTTTATCCCTTTGAGGGCACTTTTATGGCCAGTCATCCCGCCTGTCTCAATCAAAGCAGTCCGGGCGAGGTGCGTGAAGGAGCGCTGGCTTTTCGTGAATACCTGGTAGGGGAAGCGGGCCAACAGGCGGCGTTGGCCGTGGGTTTACGACCGGTAAATACGGCCGTTCCCCTCGGCAGCCCCCTGGATGAAGTCCACGGTGTTAATCCCCACCATGACCTGGCCATCTTTGATCCACCCAGCGCCGACACGGTCTTTGCCGTGCAGGATCTATGGCAGCAGGCTCGCAAAGATGTCAACCTGGTCATGGTCCTGGACATCTCCGGCAGTATGCGCGGCAACCGGATGCGCAACATGCAGGCTGCGGCCGTGCAGTTCGTGGAGCAGATGGGAGATGATGACCGCATTAGCCTGATCGCTTTTGCCAGCGATACGGATGTCATTGTCTATCATGCTCAGGTCGCTGAAAATAGAAGCAAGGTCATTGCCGATATTCAAAACCTAAACGCCTTTGGCGGCACGGCCCTCTATGATGCTATCGCCGACGGTGCCGCCCTGATTGCCGAGACCACTTCTCCGGACACAACCAATGTGCTGGTGGTGCTGACGGACGGAGACGACACCAGCAGCGCCCGCTACAGGTTGAACCAGCAGTTGTTCGACCTGGCGGCGGCCAATGATACCACGGTGGTGGCCATTGCCTACAGCACCGGCGCCGACGCCAGCACGATGGAGCAGTTGGCCACAGCCGCCAACGGCATCTTCTATCTGGGCGATGAAGCCTCAATTGCCGCCATTTATGATGAAATGTCGGCCGCCTTCGGCGGCAGCGCCGGCGTCGGCCGTTAAAAACTTACGAACCACAAAGGGCACGAAGAACACAAAGAAGGCATGCTTTTTTCTCTTCGTGATCTTTGTGTTCTTTGTGGTGGAATTATCTTATGAGTGATAAATCATTTGTGTTAGTGACCCGCGACCGCCTGATTACCGGGCTGGTGGCCATTTTACCGGCCGTTCTCACCGTTTGGGTGTTAGTGTGGGTGATCCGGTTTGTGGACGGTATTTTTCAACCGCTGTTTGTGCAGCTTTTTGGGCGCACCCTGCCCGGTATTGGCCTGATACTGGTGCCGATTTTGCTCTACCTGATTGGCTGGCTGGTGCAAAACCGGCTCTCTAAGCGGTTGATAGAGATAGGGGAGAATATTGTCAACCGGCTGCCGATTGTGGGGGCTATCTATTCGGCCGTTAAACAAACGCTGGATGTCTTCAACGTCTCTTCGGCCGAGCAGAAGTTTAGCCGGGTGGTCTTTGTGGAGTATCCGCGTGAAGGGGTATGGACGCTGGGCTTTGTCACCAGGGAATTAGAGTTTCGCGGTGAGCGTAATGTGGCTCTCTTTATGCCCACTACGCCCAACCCCACCAGCGGTGTCCTGATTGTGGTCCCGGAAAAAGATACGCTTGCTACCAGTATGACGATGGAGGAAGCGGCCAAGTTTGTCATTTCGGGCGGGATTTTGGTACCGGGGGAACGGCCGTTGGTTGAAGGATGATAGACCGTCGTTGTCATATAACCACCTCAATGACCTATTATAATAGATTGCGCTTTAGTTGTCAGTCCCCTTCCGGCGGCGGAATGCGGAACATCTCAAACATATCGCTGGCGGCGCGGGTGTAGCCGGCCCCGGCCATACGGCCGATCGGCCGCAGCTTGTCGGGGAGAATACGGCCGTTTTCCAACAAATCATCCCGCACGTGGATGCACTGCACCTGGCCAAAAACGGCCGCGCCGCCGCCCACCTCTTCGCTGATGACCACAATCTGCTGCAATGTACACTCAAAAGCAATGGGGGCCTCGGCCACGCGGGGCACACGAATCGTCTCGCTGGGCACAGGCGTCACGCCGGCCCATTCAAATTCCGATTGGCCGGGCGGCAGCAGGCTGGCGGTGCGGTTCATGGCCTCGGCCGTTTCTTCGTCGGTAATGTTGATCACAAATTCCGGCACGGCCTCGATGTTGCGCCAGGTGTCCTTTTTACGGCCGTCGGCATGCACACCGGGACAAAAGACGAGCGTCATGGGGATGGGGCAGACGCCGTTGAAGTAAGAGAAGGGAGCCAGGTTGAAACGACCGTCTGCATCCATACTGCTTACCCAGGCAATCGGCCGGGGCACCACCGCCCCAATCATTAACTTATAGCGCGACACGCGGTCCAGATCATTGGGGTTTACTATCATTTGCTCTCCTCAGCGTGATGCGTGAAGCGTGAAACCCTTCAACTGCGTTCAGGGCAAGCTGTGACGAGTGAAGTCCTCACGCATCACGTTTCACGCTTCACGTTTTTTATTCTAACCAGCTATACGCATACTGCTCATCTTCCAGCGGCAGCGCGTACTTTGTCAGGCGCAGCGGGCGGAAGGTGTCGACCATGACGGCATACTCCTCCGTTTTTTCCTTGCCGATAGAGCCTTCATACTTGCCCGGATGGGGGCCGTGGGGGATGCCGTTGGGATGGACGGTGAAAGAGCCGCGTTCTACCCCTTTGCGGGACATAAAGTCCCCTTCCACATAATACAGCACCTCATCCGAATCGACATTGGAATGGGCATAGGGGGCCGGAATGGCCAGCGGATGGTAGTCAAACAGACGGGGTACAAAGGAGCAGAGGACAAAGCCCGGCCCGTCGAAGGTCTGGTGGACCGGTGGCGGCTGGTGGACGCGGCCGGTAATCGGTTCAAAGTCGGCAATGTTGAAGGCGAAGGGCCACAAATGGCCGTCCCAGCCGATCACATCCAGGGGGTGGTGGTCGTAGATGAAGCGGGTCAGGTTGCCCCGTGCCTTGACGCGGACCTCAAACTCCCCTTTTTCGTCGTGGGTGATTAGCTCTTCCGGCGGCCGAATGTCCCGCTCGCAGTAGGGGGAATGCTCCAGGAATTGGCCGTAGTTGTTCAGGTAGCGCTTGGGCGGCACCACGTGGCCGTAGGATTCGACCACCAGCATGCGCTGCTCGACGCCCACATCGGGCAAGATGCGCCAGATAACGCCGGTGGGAATAACCAGATAGTCGCCCGGCCGGTAGCGCAGCAGCCCGTACTGGCTTTCCAGGATGCCCGTGCCGTCATGGATAAAGATAACGTCATCGCCGTGGGCAAATTTGTACCAGTAGGGCATGGCTTCGGTGGGGCGGGCCATGTAGAGAACCACGTCGTTGTTGCCCATGAGGGGAATACGGCCGTTAATGGCATCCCCCCCCGTCTCAATATCGGCCGTTAGTAGATGGCGCGGCCGCAGCGCCCCCTGCTCCTCATAAGGAATCTCGATTTTCTCAGCCACTTCCAGCCGACGAACGGCCGTTGGCGGGTTGATATGGTACAAAATTGACTGTATCCCGGCAAAGCCATGAATGCCCATCACCTCTTCCTGGTACAGCGACCCATCCGGCTGCCGAAACTGCGTATGTCGCTTCGGCGGAATATTCCCTAGCTTATAATAAAAAGTCATAATAGCCTCCAGAGTAATAGGATAGAACGCGGATTGCGCGGATTTAACGGATTTTCGCGGATAAAAAACAGATAATTTACGTTTAACAGCGCTCTATTGTGAAATCAGCTGAACAGATACTTGTAAATAACAGAACGGTTACCACCATCGTTCTGATTTATGA
>JAWOIM010000563.1:0-6166 GCA_046484685.1 Chloroflexota bacterium
ATGCAACTGCGCCGGCAGTTTGACGATCCGGCCCTGGTCCATGCATTATTAGAAACGGCCGTGTTGCGCCAAAAAGCGGTTAGCAAATTCAGCCGTGCCCACCAGATGTACTTTACGCGCGAGGCGCTAGAGCAGGCTTCAGGTGAAATGATTGCCCGCTACCGCAGCCACCGCTTTGCCCGTGCCGGCGTGCAGACGATTGCCGACCTGGGCTGCGGCATTGGCGGTGACAGCCTGGCCCTGAGCCGGCAGGCAACGGTCATAGGCGTTGATCAGGATCTGACACGGCTGCGGATGGCGGTTAGTAATGTGGCCGTGTATGGGGGAAACGGCCGTTTTCACCCCGTGCAAGCCGATTTAACCGACCTGGCTCCCCTGCCGGTGTCGGCCTTCTTTTTTGACCCGGCCCGGCGTGATGAATTTGGCCGGCGGCTGCACTCGGTTCAGACTTACCGGCCACCTCTGGCCCTGGCCGAACAGTGGCTGACCCGTGTACCACAGGGGGCCGTTAAAGTCAGTCCGGCCATCGACTACGCCGAAGTCCCCCCGGCGGCCGAGCTGGAATTTGTGTCCGTAGAGGGAAACGTCAAAGAGGGCATTCTCTGGTTTGGGGCATTGCAAACGGGCGCCGGGCGCCGGGCCACGCTGCTACCGGGTGGTCACACGCTGACGGCCGGTGAAGAAAACGAACCTGTGCCCGTTTTGCCACCCCAGCAGTATCTCTATGAACCAGACGGGGCGGTTATTCGGGCCCATCTGGTCCAGGCGCTGGCTCAGCAAATGGACGCCGGCCAGATCGACAGCGACATCGCCTACTTGACCAGCGACAGGCGTCACCAAACGCCCTTCGCTCGCCGCTATCGCCTGGAGGACCACTTCCCCTTTCAGCTAAAACGGCTGCGCCACTATTTGCGCCAGCGCGGTATCGGGCAGGTCACGGTTAAAAAACGGGGATCGCCCATCGACCCTCAGTGGCTGGAGCGGCAGCTACGTTTAGGAGCCGGAGAGGGTCAGGCGGAAACACACCGTATTTTATTTTTGACACAGGTGGGGGGAGAAGCGGCCGTTTTAGTGGGTTTAGAAGAGTAAGACCCACCCTTCCAGCGGATGGGTGGGGTAGATTCAACTACTGATTTGACGGCCGTTTTGCAAATAATACCGAAGCATTTCACGTAATTGGCGAATATCCAACGGCTTGGGCAAATAATCGTCACAACCGGCCTCAATACAGCGTTCCTTATCACCCACCAGCACATTGGCCGTGGTGGCAATAACAGGCACAGAAGCCAGCCGTTCACTCTTTCGGATCATGCGAGCCAGGTCCAGCCCGCTAATGCCCGGAATGTTGATATCCAGCAAAATAATGTCGGGATCACTATTGTTTAGCAGTTCGATGGCACTGTGGCCATCTTCGGCTTGCAGCAGTTCATGTCCTTCAACTTCTATTATGCGCGAAACCAACAGCATATTTGATGCGTTGTCTTCAATACAAACAACTGTTTTGCGCTCATCTGACATAATTTCTACCTAACTACTACTTTATATATACTATCTATATTAACTCAAAAAAGATAATGGTCCAGTCTTTGGTTTAGTGACTTTGGCCGGGGGCAAGCCTATGGGCAGGGTAAAGAAGAAGGTTGTGCCTTCGCCTACTATACTCTCAACCCAGATTGTGCCGCCGTGCAGTTCAATCAGCTTCTTGCTGATGGGCAACCCCAGGCCGGTACCACCACTAGATGAGGTGTTCAACTCTCCACCAACCTGGCGGAACTGCTCAAACACAACCTCCAGATCATTCTTGCGAATACCTACACCGGTGTCAGAAACGCGCACAAGCAGATCATCCTCTTTAGAAAGACTAATATTCATGGTAACGCCTCCCTCTTGAGTAAATTTGATAGCGTTCCCTACAATATTCCACAACACCTGGCGGATGCGCGTATGGTCGGCATAAATAGTAGGTATCTTGTCAGCAACTTCCAAATTCAAATAGAGATCCTTCTCTTGAGCCAGCGGCATGGCCGTGGCTACCACATCTTCGGCCAATTGATTGATCTCCAGAGCCTGATGGCGAATTTCCATCATACCCGCTTCAATCTTGGACATGTCTAGAATGTCACCAATCAATGCCCGCAGGTGCGATCCGCTCTCGCGAATGAGGCGAACATCCTCTTCCATACGCTCGTTTAGCTCGCCGTCGATTCCCTCAAGCAGCACATCGGCAAAACCAATAATGGAGTTAAGGGGCGTACGCAGTTCATGGCTCATACTGGCCAGGAACTCAGATTTGAGCTGGTCAATTTTACGCAGTTCTTCGGCAGTAGCCACCTGCTCGGCATAGAGTTGGGCATTTTGCACAGCAACAGCAACCTGAGAGGCCAGCGTGTTAAAGATACCTGTATCTTGCTCAGAGAAGCGATCGGCCTGATCAGAAAGAAGGTCCAGTACACCAATAAGTGAGCCACCCACAATCATGGGGATAGCCAGCTCAGAACGTGTGCTGGCCAGCATGGGGTGGGGTACAAATTCTAATGTTTTTTGGACATCATTCGACAGAGCGCCTTCACGGTCACGAGCAGCTCTGGCTACCAGCGAGGAAGCATTGAGGTCCAGGTTGCGCCCTTCAAGCGTCATCAGACGACCGGTATCACCGGCCCCGGCCCGCAGTGCCAACATTTTGTTATCCCGATCATAGAGGTAGATGTGGGCATGAGTCAGGTTAAAGCTGATTTGAGCCAGGTCAACGGCCGCTTGCAGCAGTGCTTCGGCTTCTAAAATGGTGGAAGCAGCGGTACTGACCTGGGCCACAGTGGCTAACTCGGAGGAGAGCCGCTCCTGTTCGGCCAGGGCTACCTGGGTTTGTTCAAAGAGGCGGGCGGCTTCCAGGGCCTCAGCCACCTGCTCTGATACGGATTGCAGAAAGGATTCTTCTTCGGTGGTTAACGGCCGTTGCCCATCAGCTTCTACCACCAATTGACCAATTGTTTCCCCACGCACGGTCAGGGGTTGGATGCGGGTGGCCGATATTTCCTGGCCATTAGCAGACAGGTCAGACTCAGACCCAGATAGCCCGGACAGTTGGGGCAGCATCGTATGGGAAATTTCTTCGTCTGATAGCGGCTGCACATCACCTCGATGAAACAAATAGCCGGGTAAACGCTGCGCCTTTTCATGATATGTATCCCAGCCGGAGCGGCTCATAAAGCGCTGCAAGGTGTCTAATTCACGCAGTTGGATTTCCATATCCTGGCGCAGTCGCGTACTTTCAATGGCAATGGCCAACTGCCCACACAAACCATCCAACAAAAGCTGGTCGGCCGGGGTGAGGCTGCCTAAGCGGTCGCTTTGCACGTCGATTACCCCCAGCACTTCGTCACCCACTTTAATGGGCACGGCCAGTTCACTTTGGGTATCAGGCAGCAGGCTGTTGGGTTTCCAATTGGGATCCTCGCGCACATCTGCTAACAGAACCGATCGCCCTTCGGCAGCAGCTTTACCAATGACCCCCACGCCCATGGGCATGGAATGGTTCATAGCCAGCATCTTTGTGCCTATTTCACCGTAACCCACTACCAGGCCAACGTTATCCATAGTTGGATCGTAACGCAAAAGCTGTACATGATAATAGCCGAATTCCTCTTTAATCAAGGTAATGATACGCTCATACAACTGGCCCAGGTCGGGCATACCGGCGATTTCGCGGGCTGCCTGAGTTGAAACACGAACCTGGGCTTCGCGCAAATACAGGGAGCCTTCAATCTCGCTGTACAATTGAGTACGTTCCAAATAGGCACCAAACAGACGGGCGGCCATTTGTAACAATTGGGCGTCTTCATCATTCCAGGCTGTGGCTTCACCGACTTTATCAAAGCCGATAAAACCATGCCATCTATCTTTTACAAAAACAGGCAAAAGCAAGATAGCGTCAATACCAAAAGAGGTGATTATCTCGTCTTCGGGTGTGGGTAAATCGGCCGTCACTGAGTTTATGAACTGTCCCCCGGACATAACCTCTACCCAGCGTCCCAACCCAGTCTGTTCATAAGAATGGCGCTGCAATTCTGGCAAGTCGATTTGTGGTTCTATGTCAGGGGCGCAGGCTTCGTAAAGCTGTCGATGGCATAGACCCAGCTCTTCATCAATGAAGTTTTCAAAGAAGTAAGCACGGCTGGTATTAGTGGCCTCACGCAGATAGGTCAGGGCTTCGCTGAGGGCCTCATCAGAGGTAGCTGTAAGCAAGGCTTGCGAAGCCAGGGAAAGTCCTTGCTCATAGCGCAGACGCGTTTCCAGCGTATGAGACGCCTGCCTGGCTTCGGTAACGTCAACAGCAATCCCTACCAATCCATCCACTTCCCCCTGTCTATCGTAAATCGGCTCCAGCCAGGTTTCAAAAGCCAGAGCGCCTACAACCGTTTCATACTGGGTGGGTACGCCGGTCAGAGTCTGTTTGATATGATGTACAATCTCCGGCACCTCCTGGTAAACATCAAAAGCAGATAAGCCTACCACCTGGCCCGGTTGCAACCCAAGCATAGCCAACTGTTTGCCATCTGACAGAGTAAAGGTACCGTCACGGTCGAGGGAGAAAATGATGATAGGGGCATTGTTTACCACAGTTTGTATCAATTCCTGGCTGCGTCGCAATGTTTCTTCCCGCTCCAGGCGGCGCGTAATATTGTTAAGGATGCCTTCGAGGAAAAGCAGCTCACCGCTCTCATCGTAGATCCCAGAGCCAATTTCCTCCACCCAACGCCACTCCCCGTTACGGTGCTTGATGCGGTATTGCATGGAAAATGAGCGGCCTTCGGCCAGCGCAGCCCCGACCTCTTCTTCAATAACAGCCACATCATCAGGGTGGTATAAGTCGACAAAGCTAATCTCATCATTGAGAAATGCCTGGGCTGAGTAACCGGTCAGTTCTTCAACCTGGTTATTAATAAAATCCATGGTGTACCGTTCATCATTGTTACACAGATAAATGACACCGGGTACATTCTCGGCCAGGATACGAAAGCGCTGTTCTGATTGGGCCAGGGCGATATTTATACGCTCTTGTTCGTGTTGTTTACTCATAGCTGCTCCGGTTCATAAGCTACCTGCGGTTCTTCTTCAGGCTGGTCACTGCCGTTTTCGGCACCCTGCTCCAAATAAATGAATGTACGACGACCTAACACACGGCCGACTTCTTGCACGGCTGTTCTCATAATGGCATCCACATCGATAGAGCTGCGAACGCGGGTTGTAATCTCACGCAGACGCTGCTCATGCTCGGCCCGCTGCGTCGCTTCCTCCAAAAGTTGAACTCTTTCAAAAGCAATGATGGCCTGGTCTGACAATGTTTGCAGCAGGTTAAGTTCTTGTTCACTAAACTGGCGCGTCTCCTGCTCCCGGTTAACCGATAAAATGCCAAACGTACCGGTGCGGCCAAGCAGTGGAATCGTGGCATTGGCCATAATACCGGCGTCAGTAAACGATTGGCGCAAGGCGTCATCGACTGTCTGATCTTGAACGGCCAGAGTAGCGGCCTGTCGGGTAGTAACTGCTTGCAGCATCATCGGCTGCTGATCCAGTGTACAAGAGAATTGTACCGGTTTGTCGGGCGTCATGGGATAAACACCAATGCGATTGATTACCTGCCCTTCCAGCGTATAAATGTCGGCGCTGTCGGCAGCCACAGATTGGCATACTTGGTGCAAGAAGGTAGCCAGGGCCTCGTCAAAGGAAAGTGCTCCCGACAGACTGGCCGTGGTTTGCTGGATATTGGTCAGGTTAGCCAACTGCTGTTCCGTCTGGCGCAGCAGTCGTAGACTTTGAATGGCCACTGCCGCCTGGGCCGCCAGCACCATCAGCCGCCTGATTTCGGCTTCGGGGAACGCCGTCTCTTCTTCGTAGAAGGCGCTCACATAACCGCGCCATTGATTAGCCGTGACCAGGGGGACAAAGAGGGCGCTGGTGGCCTTATACCCCTGCACAATCAGAGAATGCGCATTCTCGCTCAGCCGCTCGTCGGTTTGGGCGTTGGTCACAACAATTGCCTGATCGGGCTTAAGAATAAGGTCGGCCCCGGGGTAGTCGGCCAGGCGATAGGTCATGATTTCTTGCTTAGGCGTAAAGCTGCTCCAATAAGCAATGACATCGACCCATGTGGGTTCTTGCTGGCTGC
>JAWOIM010000055.1:0-14564 GCA_046484685.1 Chloroflexota bacterium
CGTCCATCGTCCGCCGTCCATCGTCTGCCGTCCATCGTCCATCGTCCGCCGTCCATCGTCCATCATCTCCCGCCCATCGTCCATCGTCCGCCGTCCATCGTCCATGGTCCACTTGCCCACCCCTATATATCAGGTAATATTGCCCAGTATATGGCAGAAAAACAAAAACAACCATCTGCAACCAACGCCCATGACCCCCTACCCCTGCCGGCCGACCCTCTGGTGGGTCACCGGCTGGCCAACTTTGTTATCGAAGGCGTGCTGCAGCGCGGCGGCATGGCCCAGGTTTATTATGGCCTTGATGTCATGCTGGAACGCAAAGTGGCCATTAAGGTCATTAACAGCCGCTACCGCAGCGACCCCATCTACGCCGAACAATTTCTACGCGAAGCCCGTTCCGTAGCCGCCTGGCACCATCCCCACATTATTCAGATTCATTATGCCGATACTCAGGATGGACTGTATTACTTCGTCATGGAACTGGTAGATGGCTACGATCTGGGCGACCTGCTGCAAAGCTATAAGGTTGACGGCAAGTTGATGCCCCATCAGGATGTGCTGCAAATTGGGTGGGCTGTGGCCCAGGCGCTGGATTTTGCCCATGACAAGGGAGTTATCCACCGGGATGTAAAGCCGTCAAACGTGATGATTGCCAAAGACGGCCGTATCCTGCTGATGGACTTTGGCCTGGCGCTGGCCACAGATGAAGGTTCCAAAGGTAAACTGGAAATTGTGGGCACGGCCCACTACATCTCCCCCGAACAGGTACAGCGCTCGGCCGACGCCGTGCCCCAATCGGACTTATACAGCCTGGGCGTTATGCTGTATGAGATGCTGGCCGGTGTCAGACCATTTGATGATCCCAAACCCATCACCCTGGCCTGGCAGCACATCACGCAGCCGCCGCCTTCACCGCGTGAACACAACCCGGCCTTAAGTATTGCTGTCGAGGAAGTGCTGCTCAAAACATTAGAAAAATCCCCGGCGGAGCGCTACCAGAGCGGACAGGCATTACTCGAAGCATTAACAGAGGCGCTGGCCTTCGGCCAACCGGTTCCCGGAGGACGAGTCTATCTGCCCCCGCTACCGGCCGGCATGCAGCCAGACCGCATGGCTACGTCGATGTCGCGGCTTTCGTCGATGACCATTGCCGAAATAATAGCCAGTCGGGATGAGGAGGTAGCCCAGTTAGAAGAAACGCCGGCCCTGCCTGATGGGGCCGAAGAGGCGGAGGCGGAGCTTGAGCCTGACACCCCGGCTGAAGCCATAGCTGATGCCGCCATTAGCAGGCATGAGGACCCTGAAGCCGATGCTGAAACCGAAGCCGAAGCCATACCAGAACCGGCGCTAATGACGGCGGCAGCAGAGACAGACGGCTGGTCACCAAGCTGGTGGGTGGGGGCAGTTGGACTATTCTTGATGCTGCTGGTAGTCGGGGCCTGGGGCAACCGGGCCGGCTGGTTTGCGGCGGCCACCGATGTCATTGACCCTGCGGCTATGATTGCCGAAGCGACAGTGACGGCCACGGCCATACCACCTACCGCTACCTCAACCATAACGCCAGACGCGGCGATGACAGCATTAGCGGCTACAGAAACGGCCGTCGCCGCTATTCCCCCCACAGCAGTGGCCACCGCCACAGCAGTGGCCACCGCCACAGCAACCCCTGTTCCCACAGACACGGCCACGGCCACCGCAACGGCGACAGAGTCACCAACAGCCATTCCAACCGTTGAACCAACACCCACACAAGATCTGACCAACAATCACCGCGTGCGCTTCTTCTATGATGATTACAGCTTTTATATCTGGAATCCGGAACCGGTATCCCTCAATGTGGCTGCTTTTTCCTTTGAAGCCCTGAATAACAGCGGCGAACCGGCCGGTTACGTCTTCCGGGGGCGCACCTGGGCGGACATCTACCCCTTTTTAGAAGAAGGTCGCTGCAATCGCATTCGCCCGGTAGCGCTACCCGAAACACCGGCACCCTCTGTTTGCTCCGAATTTAATGCCTCCCTCACCCCCGGCCGAGATGAAGATAATCTCTTCTGGATGCCCCACAATGGCCTGGTCAACGCCTTTCGCGTCTATTGGCTTGGTGATGTGGTGGGAACCTGCCCCCGGGTAACTGGCGTCTGCGAAGTCTTGGTCCCCATACCCTGATTGAGTATCCAGAGAGCGCGGTTTTTCAGTTGTCACTGTAGCCGCGGTTTCCTAACCGCGCCGCCTACTTGGCGCACTCACACGGCGAGGTAAGGATACCTCGGCTACGATAAGGCACAATTGCCAAGCGGTGCCTTCATTGTTTTTTACAATTCGCTGTTGTCATTTTAGCAGCCCAGATACCAACAAGGATCTTGCTGGCCGGCATTGAGCCGTATTTCAAAGTGGATATGGGGGCCGGAGGAGTTGCCCGTGTTGCCCGTGGCCCCAATCACGTTGCCCTGGTAGACAATCTGGCCAGGGACCACGTTGATGGCATCCAGGTGGGCATAGAAGGTCTCAAAGCCATTGCCATGATTGACCACAATCAGATTGCCAAAGCCGTAAATGTTCCAGCCGGCAAAGGTGACAGTGCCCGTATCTGAGGCATAAACAGGATTGCCAACCGGCAAGGCGATGTCGATACCCCGGTGACCGTACCAGTAATATTGCGTATAGTTGCGCGAGTTGACCGGAAAGACAAATGTGCCCGTGCCCACCACCACCGGCGTGACGCCGCCACCTTCACGAGAGGTACGGCCGATTACCGAAGAGAGGTCGGGCGGCGTCCAGACAAAGACTTCACGCACCGCGCCTGGCACAATAATCTGGGTCTCCGGATAGAGGCGGTAGGGAAATTCCAGATTGTTGGGTTCATAATTGACGATGGTATCGACCTCTATGCCGTAACGCAAAGCCAGGCCTTCTACGGTATCACCGGGCTGCACGTCATGGAGAACCCCGTCAATAGGCATAATGACGATTTCTACCCCGGCACGCAGCATACTGGACTCTTCGCTAAGCTGGGCATTACCGCCAAGGAGGGTTTCGGGCCGGATGCCAAAACGGTCGGCGATGGCGTTGGGGGTATCGCCACGCTCCACCAGGTAGGTTTGCAGCTCGTGCTGGGGAAGTTGTCCCTGGTAAGTATGAGGATTGAGTTCGGGGGCCAGGCTGCTGTCGCTGAGTTCAGGCAGGATATCATCAAAACCGGTGAGGGGGACAACGGCCGTTTCGTCCTCAGCGGCTAACATGGCGTCAGAAACGGCCGTTTCGGCCAACCCCTGCCCCTCGGGATCCAGTCCGCCGGCGCTCATTAAAGCCACCGTTCGCCAGCCTGCCACCAGCATCAGCCCCATCACCAACAAAACAATCAGGCTGCTGAGGCGTTCGCGCCAATAGGCACGCCAAGCCTGCCACTGTTCTTGCATCAAGTACAATCTTGCACCGAGCCGCCCAAATAATTTAGCGGGTTATCCCGAAAATCATTGTAGCGAATCTCAAAGTGGATATGTGGCCCCGATGAGCGGCCCGTATTCCCACTGGCGCCAATATACTGCCCCTGCTCCACGACCTGGCCCGGATAAACGTTAATGCTGTTCAGATGAGCATACAATGTTTCATACCCATTACCATGGTTGATTACAACCAGATTACCATAGTCAAAATAAGGTCCTGAAGCCCAACTGGCCCAGGTAACCGTGCCCCGGTCTGAGGCCACCACCGGCGAGCCAATGGCCAAAGAGACATCCAACCCTGGATGACCATACCAGTAGAAGTTAGTCACACAGCGACCGGTTACCGGCCAGACATACGTACCCGTGCCCTGCACCGCCCACTGCTGTCCGCCGCCAGAACCGGCCACCTCTTTGGGGGCTGTCCAGTAAAATTGACCAATGACAGCGCCGGGCACCAAGATTTCTGTCTCCGGCTGAAGCCGATAGGGAAACTCCAGGTTGTTAGACTCATAGGCAATAATATCGGCTGCCGGTATTTGATACTGTTCGGCAATGGACTCTACCGTTTCACCAGGGGCGACGCTGTGCAGCACGCCATCAACAGGCAATATGATCAGTTCGGTCCCGGCACGCAGTTGGTTCGACTCCTGGCTGAGCCAGGGATTGCCTCCCAGCAATGTTTCGGCCGAAATATCAAATTTGCCGGCAATAATATTGGGGGTATCCCCCCGCTCCACCAGATAGGTTTGAAAGGTATGGTTAGGGGGTGTGATCTGGAAAGTGTGGGGGTTGGGAGCCGGAGCCAGGCTGCTTTCTTCAATAACAGGCAGCGGCTGGTTGGCAACTGTTTGGGACAGGATGTCGGGAATGGGGGGTGCTGCGTCGTCGTCAGCCACCAACCCCTCATCGCCGCTTTCGCTGGAGGCCATTGCCGGCATAGACAACAGCATGTTGTCTTCCACCACGGTGGGAAGGGTGTCGCCGCTAACGGCTTGCTCTGAGTTGGTTGAAACGGCCGTTTCTTGCCCTGAAAACCAACCACTGGCCCAGGTAGCCTGACCGCCAAACACCAACATAATGGCCCCTATCAATAAAACAAGATAGCCGCCATATTGCTGCCGGCCAACAGATATTTCCTCTTCCATAGGGTCAGCATGGTAACACAAACCACCTTAAATACAAAAGCGGACCTGGTAAGCAGGCCCGCTTTCTAATGGCTCTCTAGGAATTGCATGTAGTACGTAGTGCAACGGCTACAGATGACGCAGGATAATCACGCTACATCATATCTTTGGTTAACGTTTCCAGAAACTCGTAGTTAGTTTTTGTACCGCGCATCCGCTGCATAACGGCTGCGGTGGCACTGCTAATATCATAACCGGGCGTATCCATCAGATGGCCCAACATGCGGCGCATGGTATAGACACGAGACAGTTCATCCCCTGACAACAGCAAATCTTCACGGCGCGTGCTGGAACGCTCAATATCAAAGGCGGGGAAGATGCGCCGCTCTTGCAGGCGACGACTCAGCATCAACTCCATATTACCCGTTCCCTTGAATTCTTCATAAATCACGTCATCCATGCGGCTGCCCGTATCAACCAGACAGGTACCAATAATCGTCAGACTGCCCCCTTCTTCCAGATTTCGGGCTGTCCCAAAGAAGCGCTTGGGCGGATACAGGGCAGTTGGGTCCAGACCACCGGACAGGGTGCGCCCACTGGGGGATACGGTCAGGTTGTAGGCTCGCGCCAGGCGGGTAATTGAGTCTAACAAAACAACCACATCCATGCCGCCTTCAACCAGCCGCTTGGCCCGCTCCAAGGCGATTTCAGACACACGACAATGCTGGCGTACTGGCTCATCAAAGGTAGAGCTAACCACCTCACCATCAATGGAGCGCCGCATATCTGTGACTTCTTCCGGGCGTTCACCAATGAGGACCACCATCAGATGAAGATCAGTATAATTGGCGGCAATGCCGTTGGCTATCTCTTTGAGGACAGTCGTTTTACCCGCTTTAGGCGGCGATACAATCAAACCACGTTGACCACGCCCAATGGGTGCGACGAGGTCAATCAAACGGGTAGAAAGAATATTCGGCTCTGTTTCCAATCTTAATTTTTGCTCAGGAAAGATAGGGGTTTGCGATTCATAACGCGGCCGTTTCTTGGCTTCATCAGGACTTTGATCGTTAACAGCTTCTACGCGCAGCAAGCTGAAATACTTTTCGTTATCCTTTGGTACACGAACCTGGCCCATTACCATGTCGCCGGTCCGCAGACCCAGCCGGCGAATTTGCGAGCTAGAGACATAAATATCATCGGGACTGGGCAGCCAGTTAGCATTATTGGCTCGCAAAAAGCCCATATTTTGTTTGTCGTCTTCGACAACTTCTAAAACACCACCACGAAAATGAAACCCCTTGGCTTCAGCATTTGTACGCAGAATTTCATATATCAAATCCTGCTTCTTCATTGAGCTATAACCGGGCATTTCTAAATCGCGGGCTATTTCACGTAAATCAGTTAATTTTTTATCTGCAAGTTCAGCGATATCCATACAGAGATTCTCCAAATAGGCATATGTGCACGGCGGGTATAGAACCACAATGGTATGGCCACACCTGGCTGCATCTATCTGCTCAGCTAATTTTTGCCATTTCTTGGCGGTATTCGTTGGTTAGTTGGTTAATAGTACAAGAGGACTTACCTGTAGGACCTCAGGGTTCAACTTTGTCTGTTTCTGAGGGAATTTTAATTGGACTCCACTTTGCGGGCAACCGGAGTATATCATGTCCTCAGGGGCAAGTCAATTTATTCTTTTTCCATTTGTATAAAATACTCAGCTTTCTCTACCAGCGAGCGATTTCCGATGAAAAAGGGAACGCGCTGATGGAGTTCGGTTGGCTCAAGATCAAGAATTGCACTGCGCCCATCAGAGGCATAACCTCCAGCCTGTTCAATAATAAAGGCGAGCGGGGCCGCTTCATACAGCAAACGAATTTTGCCCTGCGGCCGCTGGGATTCACCCGGATAACAAAAGACCCCCCCCGCAGCAGGTTGCGATGAATATCGGCTACCAGGGAACCGATATAACGAGAGGAAAGGGCCGGTTTGTTATTGTTGTGACTGCCTTGAAGCCATTGAACATATTTTTTAATGCTAGGCTGCCAGCGTTCATAATAAGCGTGATTGATACTGTAATAAGCGGGCGGCTCTGGAATTCGCATCTGTTTGTGGGAAAGCAAAAACTCACCCAGCTCAGGATCGAGCGTGAAGCCATGCACACCCTGACCGGTACTGTAAACAAGCATGGTGCTGGAACCGTATAATACATAGCCGGCCCCCACCAGGTTACGTCCCGGCTGCAATACATCTTCTAAACGGCCGCGCTGGGACCAGTCTTTACAGCGGTAAATGCCAAATATAGTGCCGATGCTAACGTTGACATCAATATTGGAGGAGCCATCCAGCGGATCATAAACCAGGACATAATGCCCTTTTTCATATTCCTCAGGAATATGCAACAAGGTCTCGTTTTCTTCTGAAGCCATAACGCAGATGCGCCCGGTGTGGTCACAAACGCGATAGATGACATCGTCGGCATAAACATCCAGCTTTTGCTGTTGCTCACCCTGGATATTAACGGCCCCAGCCCTGCCTAAGATGTCAGTCAGGCCGGCCCGATTGGTCTTGTGGGCGATGATTTTGGCGGCCAGGGCAATATCGTACAGCAGGTTAGTAAATTGGCCACGGGCATAGTCGGGTTGATTTTCAAGAACAAACCGCTCAATGGTAACAATTTTAGACATAGCTTGCGCTCCTTTTTGTGGGAAATTCGGATTGCCAGCAGGATAGTTGGTATTCGGTAACCGGTATCCAGTAACCGGTAATCGGTGTTGGCTCAGTCTAAACCCATACCGATTACTGATCACCGTTGACCGATTAGCGGCATTTAAGCAAGGTCCAGGAACAGCGATAAATAGTAGGCCAGGGCCACGGCCCACACCAGGGAGTCGATACGATCCAGGGCACCACCATGACCGGGAAAGAGCACACCGGAATCTTTAAAGCCGGCCTCTCGCTTAAGTAATGACATGCCTAAGTCGCCAAAAACGCTGAGGCTGGAAATAAGCAAAACGAGCAGCAGGCTGGCGCTAAGGGATAGCTGCAACAGGTTAGCCACGGGGAGAATAACGGCCGTTGCCAGCACAATACCGCCCAAATAACCTTCAACCGTTTTGTTGGGGCTGAGGCGGGGGGCCAAACGATGACGCCCCAAAACATTGCCCGCCAGAAAATGGCCAACAACGTAAGCGGCCGCATCGGTAATCCAGGCACTCAGCATGGCCAACATGGTCCACTGCCAGGCCATCTGTTCGATGCCGCGCAGGGCAAGAAAATGGCTTCCCAACCAGCCGAGCAGGACCACACCACCGGTCATGGCCATCCAATCAGCGGTGGCATTAGGACTGTGGCCACGCTCGTAGAGCCAGAGCGCATAAATCAAAACAACCAGCAGTGCTATAAAGAAAGTAAAGGTGAAGAAGACAGGGCCGTACCACTGAGCCACAATGAGCAGCAGGAGCACCAGGGGCAGCAAAATCAGATTTGACATGCGACGGCCGCTGTGTTGCAGCAAGTTGGTATATTCGGTAGCAGCCAGGAGAAGAACGGCCGTTATCGGCAAAAAGTAGAACCAGCCCCCTAAATAAATAATATAAAGAGCCAGCGGTCCCATGATCAGCGTGACGGCCGCACGTTGTAAAAACATAATATTTAATCAGGATTCTTCAGGCAGCAGCCCAAAGCGGCGATCACGCTGGTTAAAAGCCACCACTGCTTCATACAGTTCCTCACGGCCAAAATCGGGCCAGAGAGCCGGTGTCGGATAATATTCAGCATAAGCCGCTTGCCAGATCAAGAAGTTACTAATGCGCAGCTCACCACTGGTACGCACTACCACATCGGGGTCAGGCAGGCCGGCCGTAAACAGATAAGAGCTAAACAGTTCTTCTGTTAATGCCTCTGGCCGGACGCCATCTTCTAACATCTGTTTAACCGCATGTAAAATCTCAGCCCGGCCTCCGTAGTTAAAGGCTACGTTGAGAATCAGACGATCATTATCTTTGGTCAATTCCAAGGCTCGCCTTACTTTTTCTTGCAGCGTGGGATTAATACCGGTCAACTCTCCCAGGTGATGGAGGCAAACACCCTGAGCGTACAGTTCATCAATTTCCTGATCCAGCACACGGGCAAAGATTTTCATCAATGCTTTGATTTCCCGCTCTGGACGACCCCAATTTTCGGTGGAAAAGGCGTAGATAGTCAGGATTTTTATGCCAAACTCAACGCAGGCCCCAATGATGCGGCGCAGATTTTCGGCCCCGGCCCGATGGCCCGCCGCTCGTGGCAGGCCACGACGACGCGCCCAACGGCCGTTACCATCCATAATAATGGCGACATGTTGGGGAATGATCAGTGATGATAAATCAAGCGGCTTGTTATCGGCGGCCATTAAACTTCCATTATTTCAGCTTCTTTGCGCCGGCCTTCATCCTCAATCAACCCAATATATTTATCGGTCAATTCCTGAAGCTGATCTTGAGCTTGAAAAAAGTCGTCCTCAGTGATCATCGACTCTGTTTTCATCTCACGCAAATCATTGAGTACATCGCGTCGCACGTTGCGCACAGCCACCTTTGCCTCTTCCACACGCCGCCCTACCAGCTTATTTAGGTCACGGCGGCGTTCTTCTGTGAGGCGGGGCAGGTTAAGGCGGATCACTTTGCCGTCATTGTTGGGCATAATCCCCAAATCAGACTGCATAATAGCCCGTTCGATAGCTGAGAGGGCACCGGCGTCATAAGGGCGGATAGCTAACTGTTGTGGCTCTGGCACAGAAATAACGGCCATCTGCTTCAGCTCCATATCCACACCGTACATGGTCACGTGCAGCCGCTCTACCAATTGGGGGGAGGCCCGTCCCGTGCGAAAACCGCCCAGATCAACCTTTAAAGACGACACAGCACCGTGCATACGACTTTCAGCGTCTTGCAATAGTTCGTTAATCATGTCGGTCCTCCGTTAGATTCTGTAATCCGTAATCGGTGATCGGTGATCCGAATACCGGTTACTACGTCTTATTATAGATAGTCGTGCCAATTGTCTCCCCCTGGATCAGCCGTTTGACGCTGTGTGGCTGCCAAAAGTTGACAACGACAATGGGCAGGTTATTTTCCATAGAGAGGGAAACGGCCGTGCTGTCCATTACTCGTAAACGCAAATTCAGAAAATCAATGTAAGAAATGTGGTTAAAGCGTCTGGCATCCGGGTTTTCATGGGGATCTTCATCGTAAATGGCATCCACCTTGGTCGCCTTGATCAAAACATCGGCCCCAATCTCCATGGCCCGCAGTGCGCCGGCTGTATCGGTAGTAAAATAGGGGTTGCCCGTACCGCCACCAATAATCACGACGCGATCCTTGTCCAGGTGGCGTATAGCCCGCAGCCTGATGTAGGGTTCGGCCACGGTTCGCATCTCAATAGCCGTCTGCACACGGGTGACAATGCCAATGCGCTCCAGAGCGTCTTGCAGGGCTAACGCATTCATCACGGTAGCAATCATACCCATATGATCGGCCGTAGAACGCTCCATCCCCTGACTAATGCCGGCCGAACCACGCCACAGGTTGCCACCACCAATAACAATGGCTACCTGGACACCCAGATCATAAACTTCCTTGACAATATCGGCAACTTCAGCCGCCCGCTGGGGATCAATGCCAAATCCATCGGGGCCGGCCAGGGCCTCGCCCCCTATTTTTAACAAGATGCGTTTATAGCGAACGTCTGTTGTCATATAGCCTATCTCCGTGACTGCCAAGTCAGAAACCGGGTTTTTCAATAGGGTGTCGGTGACTGGTAGCTAGTATACCAAAAACCCGGTATCTCCCGCCAACGCTATCTTCAGCTAAAACAAGGGCGTTCGTAACGAACGCCCTTACCTTACACTTAATCTAGCGATTCGCCCAATTCGTAACGCACAAACCGGCGAATGACGATGTTCTCGCCCAACGTTTGGATTGCTTCTGTCACCAGTTGGCTAATCTTCTTCTTTTCGTCCTTGACAAACGGCTGTTCCAACAGGCAGGTTTCGGCGTAGAATTTATCGACACGCCCCTCTACAATTTTCTCTACGATATTTTCCGGCTTGCCTTCGGTACGCGCCTGCTCGCGCAGCACGTCCAGTTCACGCTCTAAATCAGCAGTAGGCACTTCATCGCGGGTTAGATAGCGGGGACTCATAGCCGCTACGTGCAGGGCAATATCATGGGCCAATTCCTGGAACTGCTCATTGCGAGCCACGAAGTCTGTTTCGCAGTTAACTTCAACCATAACGCCCACCCGGTTAGCCAGGTGGGAATAAACCTCAATGACCCCTTCTTTGGCTTCACGGTCTGCTTTTTTTGCGGCTCGAGCCGCACCTTTTTTACGCAGGGCATCAACGGCGGCCTCAAAGTTGCCATTAGCTGCCTCCAACGCCTTTTTGGCATCCAACACGCCAGACCCAGTGGCCTCGCGCAGTTCTTTTACCATTTGTGTTGTCACTTTCATGCTAAAGATTTACTCCTATTTCTTTCAGTGTTCCGTGTACGGTCGGTTAACCGTTACCCGTTTACTGTTCTAAAACTGTCACTATTAAATCTGTGTGATCCTGCTCGTCTTTGGTGGTCGTAGTCGTCATCGAAAAAACGATGACGACTACGACCACGACTCTACTGACTCGAACTTAGAGGCAAGAAAGGCATTAGTATTAGTCGTTACCTAAAACTCAGCTCTCGTCCTCATCCTCGTCTGTGTCGTCCACGTCGTCTGTGTCGTCCACGTCGTCTGTGTCGTCCACGTCGTCTGTGTCGTCTACGTCGTCTGTGTCGTCTACGTCGTCTGTGTCCTCCACGTCGTCGATATCATCGTCTACATCTTCGGCGTCGACCGTATCGTCGTCATTATCCTCGTCATCAGCGGCCTCTTCACGACGCAGTTTAGCCAGGGTAGATGCGCCCAGCAGATCTTCGTCAGAAGCGTCATCGTCAAAATCTTCATCATAACGGTAGCGCTCCATGTCAATAATATCTTGCTGGGTATCTTCAACGAGGGTGTCGCGGCGCACAACCATCCCTTCCAGAGCGGCATCGGCCATTTTGCTGCAAATGAGTTTAATGGCCCGAATAGCATCATCATTGGAGGGGATAAGGTAGTCGATATCGTCGGGATCACTGTTGGTGTCCACAATACCAATCACGGGGATGTTGAGGATATTGGCTTCACGAACGGCCGTTTCTTCATGGTTTGTATCAACCACAAACAGCAGTTTGGGCAGCTCTTTCATATTGCGAATACCACCCAGGCGCAGGTTCAACTTCTCAATCTCACGCTCCACCCGCAGCCGTTCTCGCTTCTTCAGCAGCGCAAACTCACCCTCATTTTGACGGCGCTCCAACTTATCCAAATAATCAATCCGCTGCCGGATGGTCTGCCAGTTGGTCAGCGTACCGCCAAGCCAACGTTCATTGACGTAGGGCTGGCTGGCACGAGCCGCTTCATAAGCCACCGTATCTTGCGCCTGACGCTTGGTCCCCACAAAAAGGACCTCGCCCCCGTCCACTACCGTATCTCGAATAGCATTATAGGCATCCTCGATCAGCAGCAGCGTTTGTTGTAAATCTAAAATATGAATCCCATTTCGCTCCGTGAAGATGTACGGTTTCATCTTCGGGTTCCAGCGACGGGTTCTGTGTCCAAAATGCACGCCAGTCTCTAGCAGTGCTCTCATTGAAACAACGGCCATGATAATTTTCTCCTTTTAACTGTTTTAAGCCTCCACATTCTTCATCCTAATCATGGAACTTGCATGGCCAACGAACCTACACCGCTTGTTATTTTCGGTGCCGGTCGTCACAAGCACAACCACTTTAGTCAGAATGTGTGTGAAATTGTAAAGCTCCCCAATGGGATGCTTACCACAGGGCAAGCTGAAGGATTATACAACGGAAACAAAAAAGTTGGCAACCTAATTTAGTATCCCAAACAAGCGCTACTATTGTTGGCCCATTATCGTTATAATCAATCCGCTGCTCACTAAGCATAAAAGCACACTATCATCCATAAAATAACCTTCACCATGGTCCGTGGTCATTTTTACAGGAGACAATCAGAGATGACTGAACAACAAACACCACCGCCCAATCCCGAGCTGATCAAAAACTTGATTGAACAGCGTGCCTGGCAGGACATACGCGGTCTTTTAACTGACATTCATCCGGCTGATATTGCCCATTTGTTAGACCACCTGGCTCCAGAAGAGGCCGTTATTGTTTTTCGACTGCTGCCGTTAGAAACAGCCAGTGAAGTTCTGGATGAGACAGGCAGCCGTGTGCGTCAAGAGTTGGTTGAACAAGTGGATGAAGAACGGCTGGCCGATCTGTTGGATGAACTGCCTATGGATGATGCGGCCGAATTTTTGGAAGATCTGCCCGACCTGAAAGCCGCCCGTCTGTTAGACCTGATGGAGCCGGAAGAGGCCGAAGGGGTGCGGGAATTATTAAGCTATGAAAATGAAACGGCCGGCCGGCTGATGAATCGGGACGTGATTGCCTTGCGTCGTCATTGGACCATTGCGGCAACGCTGAACTTTTTACGCGGGCTGGAAGATGCCGAGCCTCTCCATTATCTCTATGTGATTGATCGCTACAATCATCTTATCGGTGTCGTTCCCTTACGCCAATTGATTAAAGCCAAACCGGAGCAAACCGTGGAGTCGATTATGCGCGGTGATGTGGCCTCGGTCTCTGTTAATGCCGATCAGGAAGCCCTGGCCGAAATGGTGGCTCGCTACGACTATTTCGCCATGCCGGTGGTGGATGATAACAACCGCCTGGTGGGCGTGGTCACAGTTGACGACGTGCTGGACGTATTGGAAGAAGAGGCGACGGAAGACATTCAACGATTAGGTGGTTCGGAACCATTGGACCAACCTTATTTTGCCGTTTCTATTTTGCATGTGGTGCGCAAACGAATCGTCTGGCTGCTGCTGCTGTTTGTAGCCGCTACCCTGACAGGAACGGTCATTCGTCAATTTGAGGCAGAACTAGAAACGGTTATTGCTCTCAGTATTTTTATCCCTCTAATTACCGGGACCGGGGGCAATGCCGGTTCGCAAACGGTGACCACCGTTATTCGCGCCCTGGCCTTAGGTGAAGTTAAACGGCGAGATATATTCCGGGTGCTTAGGCGAGAGTTGGCGGTGGCGCTGCTGTTAGGCACATTATTGGGATTGATCGGCTTTTTACGTGCTGTAACCTGGGATTCCGGCTACCGGACTGTGTATGATGTGTCTATCGTCGTCATGTTAACGCTGCCGCTGGTTGTCATTTGGGCCAACGCCGTGGCCACCATTGTCCCTATCGTGGCTGAAAAGCTAAAGATAGACCCCACAGTGGTCAGTGCGCCTATGATTACAACAGTGGTTGACGCCACGGGGTTGGCTATTTACTTTATGCTGGCCAAGTTAATTTTAGCGTTGTAAAGGTGGTGGATGATGCTATTTCCTGATAATTTGTTACAAACTGTAAAAACGGCCGTTCGCGTCGCCGTCTTAACCGGAGCCGGCATATCGGCCGAAAGTGGCGTGCCTACCTTTCGCCAGGCCCAAACCGGTCTCTGGGCGCAGTATGATCCCCACGATCTGGCCACGCCCACCGCCTTCCGGCGCAACCCGGCCCTGGTGTGGGAATGGTACGCCTGGCGGCGTGAGCTGGTAAGCCAGGCCCAACCCAATCCGGCCCACCTGGCCCTGGTAGAAATGGCGCGGCGAGTGCCCACCTTTACTCTAATTACCCAAAATGTGGATAACCTCCATCAACGCGCAGGCAGCCGGGATGTGATTGAGCTGCACGGCAATATTACGCGCATCAAGTGTGCCGACGACGGCCGACTTGTTACCAATTGGCAAAAAAGCGAAGACCCACCTCCCCGCTGTCCGGACTGCCACCAATATCTGCGTCCCGATGTGGTCTGGTTTGGCGAAAATCTACCCCGATCCGCGCTGGAACGGGCTATG
>JAWOIM010000248.1:0-10113 GCA_046484685.1 Chloroflexota bacterium
GTCACCCGCGCCCCCGCTTTAGCCGCTGCCTGCGCTGCACTCATGCCCGCCGGGCCACCGCCCACAACCACCACGTCGGTGTGCAGATATTGTTTGTCGTAGCCAGGGGGATGGGCGGCTTCGTCGTCAAGGTGGACCTCACCCAGCCCGGCCGCATGGCGCAAGAAATGTTCGTAAACAGGCCAGAGGGCCCGGGGGCGCATGAAGGTTTTGTAATAAAACCCAACAGGCAAAAAGCGGTCGGCCAGGGCGGTGAGGGACATCAGATCATAGTCGAGAGAGGGCCAGGCGTTTTGGGGTGAGACGTGTAACCCCTCTGTTACAGAGCGGGTGCAGGCCCGCACATTGGGTTCCTCACCCACCTGCACCAGGCAGTTGGGGCAGTGGCCGGCGCAGCAGAGCAGCCCGCGCGGCCGGTGGTATTTGAAGGAGCGGCTGAACGTTTTGACCCCGGCTGCGGCCAGCGCCGAGGCAATGGTATCACCAGGATGAGCGCTGTAGGCACGGCCGTTAAACGTAAACGAAATCGTCCGGCTGCGATCAATCAATTCGTCAGTTTGTGGTTCAGTGCGCCTTGATTTTATTTGAACATTCATAGACAAACCTTACTCTTGAGAAGCGATAAAAATTAGTTTGGGCCTTGTCCTTATTTAACTTTTTTTAGTTCATTTGTTTTCGTGTGCCGTTCGATCAAAAACCAGCGGCCACAGCCGGCCCGGTGATACCACCATTCCTTCTGCACCCCCAGCCGGTTATCGCGCATGTAGATATAGTCAGTCCACTCGGCGTCAGGCACGGTCAACGGCCGTTGCGGCCGCGGATTATATTCCCCCCCATAGCGGAACTCCTGTACATTTCGCTGCCCACAATTAGGACACTCAATTAAAATCATCGGTCACTCCAAAGTAGCAAGTGGCAAAGCAGCAAAGTGGCAAGGTGGCGAAGTACAAAATGACCATCTACATTTGACTTTCCACTTTTCACTTCTTACTTCTCACTTTCCACTTTTTGCCTTCTAATGCCCTACCGCCGCCGCCCCTTTCTCGCCCACCAGCTCATTTTCGTAGAAGCGGGAGAGGCGAAACGGCCGTAACAGTTCCGGCGTCTCGCCCGTGGCAATCAGCTCCGCCATCCGTTTGCCGCAGACGGGGGAGGCTTTGAAGCCATAGGTGCCCCAGCCCACATCCACCAGAAAGCCTTCCACTTCTGTCTGACCCATGATGGGGCTGTAGTCGGGCGTCATGTCACACAACCCGGCCCACTGGCGTAAAATGCGAACATGGCCCAATGAAGGGAACAGCTCCAGCATATGGCCGGCAATACCCTCGGTAAAGGCCAGCGAGCCGTGCATCGAATAAGAGGCGAAGGGGTCAACGGCCGCACCCATCACCAATTCTCCCCGGTCTGACTGGCTGACGTAGACATGCAGACTGCCGGAGACAATAATCACATCCAGGAACGGCTTCAGCGGCTCGGTGACGCAGGCTTGCAGGGGGAAGGTGGTTATGGGCAGCCGTACTCCCACCATATCGGCAATAGTGGTGCACCAGCCGGCCGTGGCGTTGAGAACCAGGCCCGTTTTGACCAGGCCGCGTGTGGTTTGCACACCGGTCACCTGGCCCTGGGCGGTGGGTATACCGGTCACTTCCGTCAACTGGTGGATGTGGACGCCCAGCCGGTCGGCGTGGTGGGCATAGGCCCATACAACCGCATCGTGGCGGATAATGCCGCCCGGCGGATGGTAGAGCGCGCCCAGAATGGGGTAACGGGGTCGGCGGCTGATGTCGATGGGCGGGCACAGCTTTTTAATTTCACCAGAGTCAATCAGGCGGGAATCGACTCCTTGCAGTTTGTTGACCTCGGCCCGGCGGCGCATGGTGCGAATGGCCCCATCGGTATGGGCCAGGGTCAAATGGCCGCGCTGGCTGAACATGACGTTGTAGTCCAACTCCAGAGCCATTTCTTCGTACAGCTTGACGCTTTCGTCGTAAAACTGGACCCCTTCCGGCGTCAGGTAGTTGCTGCGGATGATGGTCGTATTACGGCCGCTGCCACCGGAGCCGATATACCGTTTTTCCATGATGGCCACGTTGGTAATGCCGTGGACTTTGGCCAGATAATAGGCGCAGGCCAGCCCGTGCGCCCCACCGCCGATGATGACCACATCATAGCTGTCACGCAGTTCCGGCTTGCGCCACATGCGGGGCGGCGGCTGGCTGCTCACTGTTTGTCGAAGTAGTTTGAAGGACATATCGTTTTACCTTGACGACGGACGACGGACCATAGACGATGGACGATGGACCATGCGCTTACCGGTTACCGGTTACTGATTACTGGTTACTGATTCACTGTCCACCAAAGGCCCGGCTGAGCCGGTAGACATGCTGCAAAATAGGGCCGGCTTCCCAACTGGCGGCGGGTCGAGGTTGGCCGCCGAATTGAATAACGGCCGGTAATAGTTCGATCTCGCGCACGCCATCGGCATCGAGCCAGGCATAGAGCACGGCCGTTTCCGGTGCTCCATCAATTTCAAAGACAAAATTACCCAGCCCGTAGACGATCACACCATCGCCGTAAAATTCAATCCCCTGCAAAATGTGGGCGTGATGGCCGATTACCAGGTCGGCCCCGGCATCAACGGCAGCCCGTGACAAGTCCATCTGGATGGGGCTGGGTGGCTCCAGATACTCATAGCCGCTGTGCAGGATGACGATAACCAGGTCAACCGCTGCGCGCACGGCGTTGATGTCCGCCTGCACCCGCTCGACGGTGGCCCAGGCCAGGCCGGGGGCATCGCTCGTGGCCGTCCAGCTTTCGGTGTCGAAGCCGCGCCATTCGACGGGGACGTTGAGGTAGCCAAAGACGGCCAGACTCAGGCCGTTGACTTCGGCGAGGTGGGGGGCATAAGCGGCCGTTTCATCCACACCGGCCCCAATAGGGACCACCCCTGCTTCGTGCAGCAACTCGATACCTTGCAGCAGCGCCTCCGGCCCGTAATCCATGCCGTGGTTGTTAGCCAGCGACACAATGTCAAAACCGGCCCGTGCCAGGGCTTCAGCCGCTTCGGGCGGGGCGCGGAAGGGATAGGCTTTCGGTTCCGGCTCGCCTATATCGCCCAGGGCCGACTCCAGGTTGCCGATGGTCAGATCGGCGGCGTGGAACCAGTGGACCACTTCATAGAAAGGGTAGTCGAGCTTGCCCTGGCGCAAATGGTGGCCCATAGAGCGATCGAGCATAATGTCGCCGGTGGCCGCCAGGTGGATAACAGGGGCAGGTGACAGGGCGGTTTGCAAATGGGGCAGCAGGGCAGCAACGGCCGTTTCATAGCCGACCTGACCTACCAGATACCAGTTTTGTTGGAGAGGATAGTCGGGGTCGGCGGGCGTATGGCCGTCGACACGCAGCGCCTTGCGATTGGCCCGCATGTCGGCCCAGGGCATGATTTCCACGATGGCCTGGCCGTTATCTAAAATTTCTTGAGCTTGCTGTTGGTTGATATCGGTCCATTCATTGAGGAAAGGGACGGTCAGAGCGATTGGCTCTTGATAGGCGAGCGCGTGCGGATAGCCGGTGAAGGGAAAATCGGCCGTTTCGATGGCCAGCACAAGGTCCGCCTGTTCGGAGGTAAATAAGGCCAGGGGATCAGAATCAATCAGTAATTGCCACTGCCAGCCGGATGGTGCGTCATTCAAGAGTGGGGCCACGGCCGTTTCCCACGCAGAGGGCACAACCAGTCGAGCGACGGGCAGAGGTGTGGCGGTCGGGGTAGGCGTATGGGTCGCAGCAGCGGTGGCGGTCGGCATGGGAGTGGGGAGAACAACCTCCGCTGAACTGGTCGAAGTGGCCGATGGTGTCGGTGTAATCGCAACGGCAATTTCAGCCTGCCCTGTGGCCACGGCGAGCGGCGTAATGACAGGCGGTCTTTCAGCGGGTGTTGGTCTACACCCCATGACCAGTGAAAGGAGTATCAGTGCATATAAAAAATTCATCTTCATTAAGTCTCTCAGGGCATCCCTGCCTGCAGCCGGATAGTGACCTATTCGGCGCGCCTATTCTAAATCTGTTTGCTTCTAAATCCGTTGTTCAAGGGGTACAAGGCTTTGCTGGGCACATTGTTTAAGGCGTACATGGCTGCGGCTGCTGGGCCAATAGATATTCTGTCAATGATTGGCCTCTTTCGTGTAGTGATGCAGCTAATTCTACACCCACATAACGATAATGCCACGGTTCATAATAAAAGCCGGTGATTTCAAAGGCGTCACGCGGATAGCTCAGCGTAAACCCATATTTGTGAGCATTGGCCTGGAGCCACTGCCCTTCACTCGTTTGATAAAAATAAGTATGGAACTCAATATCGGGGTCCCCCACAATTTCCGGTAGTTCAGGCGAGCCGAAATCAACCACCGTGCCCAACTGGTGTTCGCTGTGGCCGGGTGGGGCACTGATAATATTGACGTGGTCGGGATATTGGGTGGCCCATTTTTCATAGGCGATGGCTTGGGCGCTGTAGCTGCGATAGCCGGAAATAATTGTCGGCCGTAAGGCAGCGGCAATCATATCATTGACCAGGCGCGTTAGCGGTTCAATGATAATGCCGCGTACCTCATTGGGCAGCCCCATGGTTATGCTTTGGGGCAGGTAGTCGGCCAGCGGTACCAAATCCTGGGGGGCGTAGGCGCGGCTGAGACCGTAGGTTTGGGTAACGATGGTCAGTAGATCATCGCTGGGCACGCGCTGGTGGCAGTCACCGCCGGGGGTAGGGGTAGGAGTATAGGGGGGCGTGGGTGTATGGGTGCTGGTGGCGCGAGCGGTTGGCGTGGCCGGTGGCGCTGCCGGTGGCACTGTCGGTGTATAAGTGTGGGTGGGGAATGGGGTAGCGGCCGGTGAGGCAGTGGGTTTGGCCACGGCCGTTTCGGTGGCAGTTGTGGGGAAAGGGGTAGCAACGTCAGCTACCGGTTCCGGTGCAGCGGCTCCCGTTTCTTGGCAAGCCGTTACCAGCGTCAATAACAGCAGCAGCGTTAGCAGATAAACAGGACGATTAACAGCAATGTACATAGGCCACATTGTAGCCCAATACCAGCCGATCGTGAAACATGGTAGGGCAGACCTGACAGGTTTTAGAAATCTGTCAGGTCTGCCCCTCAAGACTTACCGGCAAGGTCCCAGGTAAGAGCCAGAGCCAAGATGGGACTGTACGGCCGAGGCACCAACCTGGATAGTGTGCTGTGCTGCCGGATTGCCCGGCGGCACTTTACAAATTGTCACCTTTCCGCTGCCGTCCGGTGGGGGAGGCCCCGGCGCCGGGGTCACAATGACCTGGTGGATGATAATGATCAGGTTGTTGATGATGATCAAATTACCATCAAACCCGATACAAATCTGAATGGAAATGATGCTGTTGGGCACCAGATTGCCTACAACTTGGACCCCGTCACCTACGGTAACGGTTGGCCAATTGCTCAAGACCAACTGCCCCCCACTGTAGCTGACCACGCTGCTGTTGATAAGGAAACAGCCCAGGCCAAAGGAAGAGTCCAGGGGCAAAATGCTCACGGTATGCCAGGAACCATCGGGCAGCAGCCGTATTTCTACGCGCACCAGGCTGCCGGCTATTATTCCTTCACCAATTAAGGTTGCCTCATCCACAAACAGGGTTAACCCGTTGACAATCCAGGGGTCCATGCTATTGACAATACCCACCAGCACAATGGTCTGGTCTGCCAGGCCGGTCAGCTTTTGGATGCTGACGGCAACCAGCGTGCCGTCGTTGAGAATGACGCCGTTGACGCGGACCAGATTGCCCACGACGATACCAGGGTCGATGAGGGTCCAATCTCGTGTTTCAAAGGTGATGCCGGCCGCTTGCCAGGGGTCGAGGCTGTCTACCACACCGGTAATGGTGAAGGTGGCTGCCTCTTCTTCCTGTCGTTCAATGGTCACGGCCAGCCAGGTATCATCTTCCAGGATGAAGCCCGTAACGCTGACCAGATCGCCCACTTCGACAGCTTCGTCGATGGTCGTCTCGTCATCAATGGTGATGGTCTGCCCGGCCACAACCCAACTGGTCGGGTTGATAGCCTGCACAATGCCCGTAAAGCTAAAGGGATAGCCGGGGGTTTCGTCTACGAGGCTGATTTGTTGGGCCAGGAAGGTGCTGTCTTCGGTGATCAGACCGTTTACCTGGACTAAATCACCGACCGCGATCCCTTCTTCTATCTCCGTCTCTTCATCCAGATAGATGGTTTGCCCGGCCACGGTCCAACTCTCTTCGTCCATGCTTTCCACGGCACCGGTCAGGGTGAACTGGTTGCTGGGCAGGCCGTGGTGCAGTAGGATGATGCGGTCGGCCAATTTGGTGCCATCGCTGAGGAGACGGCCGTCTACGAAGACCAGATCGCCCACCTGCGGATCGCCCCAGATCAGTGTGTTCTCATGGGTCTCAAAGATCTGCCCGGCAATGGTCCAGATATTCTCTTCAATAGTGGTGACTTCCCCCTCGCCAGAGATGTAGAAGGTGGGTGTGCTGGGCGTTTCTTCGGCAGCGACAGTTGTAAGTTGTCCGGCCAGCACATTGACGGTACGGCCGCTGCCGCTTACATCCACGCGCCCTTGGGTAACAGCAAAACGGCTCGATTGGTCGGGCAGCACCAGGACATGGAAGGTGGTGCCGCGAGCGATGCCATTACCGTACGCTGTTTTGACTTCGTAAAGTGAGCCGGAATCATTGCGGAAGTCAACGTGATGCTCACTTTCACCGGCTATTTGGGTCAGGACAATGGTACGAAAACCGGTTTCGGGACGCTGGGCTTCTACCACATTAACGGCTATTTCTGAATTGGGGCCGATGGTGGCATAACTGCCGTCATAAAAGCTGAGGGTGGCCCCAGACAAGGAGCCGGTGCGAATGTGTTGCCCAGACCCAACGTGGGCGGCATCGGCCACATAGCGCCAGGTGTCTTCACCTTGAGACACCTGCACCTGGCCGCGAATTTCTTGGAGAATGGCCGTCTGTGGCTCAAGGCGTAGAGAATAGCTCATGAGCGGTAGAAAGGCGCTGGATTGTCCAGCCGCCGTTGTTTCGGCCCCGGTCATCATCTCAGTTGTTGTGTCGGTGGGGTTCACAGTTGTTTCTGTAGCAATCGTTTCTGCTACAGTTGCATCTGGCTGCTGCTCGGCCATCGTTTCAGGCATGACCGGTATAGGCCCATTATCCCCATTGAGCAAGAACCAGAGTCCCGCTACCAACAGCACCAGAATAGCCGGACTCATGATGCCTGTCACAATCCATTCCATGGCCGTGCGCCGCTGCAGCCAGGCCTG
The DNA here is from genome assembly GCA_046484685.1 of Chloroflexota bacterium. Lineage (GTDB taxonomy): Bacteria > Chloroflexota > Anaerolineae > Promineifilales > Promineifilaceae > SLGK01. The sequence goes on from JAWOIM010000248.1 coordinate 7,321, forward strand.
TACACCGGCCAGGAAGGAAGCAGTCGCTAAGGAAGCAGTCGCTTGAGTAAAATTATCTGGATGGTGGCCATTAACGGCCGTGTTGGGCGTGATCCAGGCTGCTGCTGCCGCCAGGCCAACCAGTTCGGCTCGCTGCTCTGTTTGTATGGCCGTGCTTTGGGTGTCAGGCAGTTCTCGCATTGATACCGCCAACATCAGTACCTCTACCAACTCTTCCGGTAGACCATGCAAACAATCGTCCAGCGGCATACCCGCTTCCAGTAATTCCAATCGTTCCTGTAATAATTCTTCATGATTCATAATGATGTTCCTTATCATTGTTTGATCGCCACACGTAAAGCCAGCAAACCCCGGTACTGTTGTGCTTTAATAGCGCCTACCGTCTTGCCTAATGTATCGGCAACCTCTTGTAGTGACAGCCCGGCTAAAAAGCGAAGGCGGATCACTTCCCGCTGCGTTTCATCAATTTTCTCCAGGGCCAGGTGCAACCTTTCCCTGCTTAATTGCTGTTCCACAGCCACCGCCGGTTCGTAGTCGGTTGTACTTACATGATAAACTTGTTCAATGGGTACGCTCATATACCGATCCTCTTTGCGATGATGATCAACAATCAAATTGCGGGCGATGCGATAAAGCCAGGCGGTAAAAGGGTACCCACTCTCTTCATACTGCTTTAGATTGGTGACCATGCGCACAAATATGTCTCCGGTCAGATCCTGAGCCAGTTGGTGGTCATATACGCGGGAGCGCACATAGCGAAAAATGCGTTCCTGGTGGCGGTCATATAGTTCGCCTACAGCCTGGGTATTGCCGTTTTGAGCCGACTTGACTAAGGTCTGATCATCTAATTGTTGCAAAATAACTTCTCTCCAATTCAGCCGAATGATGGTCTTGCATTATAGATAACGAAGTAGATAACAAAAGGATACAAAAAGGGTGCAAAGAAAATCTTTGCACCCTTTATTAGCATTTTCCACACCCACCGCCAAACTGTTGAATTCTACTGTGGTTCACCATGTTCCAGGGCTGCTATGAATTCACCGGCTGTGGCAAAGCGTTCGGCCGGCTTTTTGGCCATCGCTTTGTAGAGAGCTGCTGGAATGTTTGGGGGCAGGTCGGGTACATAGCGGCGGGGATCGGGTGGGATCTGCTGCATATGGCCAATCAAAATGGCAGCCGGATTACTGCCCTGAAAGGGCAACTGGCCAGTCAATAGTTGGTAGGCCATCACCCCCAGAGCATACACATCAGCCCTGCCGTCCACATTTCTGGCGTCTTGAATTTGCTCAGGGGCAATGTAATCGAGTGTTCCTACCATGCCGGTACGGGTAATGGCGGTGGCTTCCCCTCGAATTTTGGCAATACCGAAATCAGTAAGGATGGCGCGGTAGCCCTTGTTGTGGCCATTCTCGTCCACCGTTGTCTCTGGTTGCAACATGACGTTAGAGGGCTTGATGTCGCGGTGGACAATGTTTTGGCCATGGGCATAGTCGAGTGCGTTGGCTACATGGGTAATGTAGGTCAAGGCTTCGTGGTGGGGAATACGGCCGTTTTCACGCAAATAATCAGACAACGACTGCCCGGGGATATAAGCCATCACCATGTAATACGTTGTATTTACCAGACCAAAATCGAAGATTTCAATAATATTAGGGTGACGTAGTTGGACAATAGCTTGGGCTTCACGCTCAAAACGGGCGCGAGAGTCGGTGGCGCCAGATTGGTCGGTCCGCATAACTTTGATAGCAACGGTGCGGTTTAGCGTTGTATGTTGTCCCTTATAGACCTCAGCCATCCCTCCTTGCCCAATAAGGTTCTGCACTTCATAGGGGCCTAATTTCTGTTGGTTGAGGGAGGCAGCGGCTGTTCCCTCTTTTTGTTTATCCTCTTTCTTCACCTTGCCATAAGGAATTTGAACGCCATACAGTCGTTGGTCTACAAACCGTTGCAGCCAGCGTTGCGTGGGCCGGAACAGCCACCCGGATACCAGAGCAGCTATAATCAAGGCTACTGTCACTTGCTCTTGGCCGGTGATTAGCCTCGTGGACTTGAAGGACAACTTCGTCAAGGGGAAACCGGAAATCCAGGTGAGAATAGACAAAGAGAAGGCCGCCTTGCTCAGTTTGGACGCCTACACGATTGCCTACACCGTCAAAGCGGCTGTCAACGGCGTGAAGGTCGGGGTTTTTCGAGAAGGAAAGGAGGAATATGACATTCTTGCCCGCCTGCCTGAAAAGGATCGGAAGTCGCTGGAAAGTCTCAGGAGAATCACCATCTCCGGCCCGCAGGGGGAACCTGTCCCTTTGACAAGTGTGGCCGAGGTCTCCGTGGAAAGCGGGGTGGGCGCTATCATGAGGCTCGACCAAAAACGGGTTGTGACCGTCACAGGAGATGTCAGCGGGCGACTGGCCAATGATGTGATCCGCGATATCGATGGCCGGATCAAACAGGATTTCGGATGGCCCCGGGGGTATGCCTACCAGTTCACCGGAGAGCAGAGGGAGCAGGAAAAAGCTCAAGCTTTTTTGTCCAAGGCTTTTGTAGCGGCCATTTTCCTGATATTGCTCGTGCTGATAACCCAGTTCAACTCCTTGACCACCCCCTTCATTGTCCTCGCATCCGTGGTTTTATCCTTGATCGGGGTTTTCCTGGGTCTCATCCTTACAGGCACCGCCTTCGGCGTGATCATGACCGGCATCGGCGTCATCAGCCTGGCGGGGGTGGTCGTCAACAATGCCATTGTGCTGATCGGCTATTATCATCAGTTGATGGATGGGGGCATGCGGTCACAGG
>JAWOIM010000217.1:0-5825 GCA_046484685.1 Chloroflexota bacterium
AAAGCGACCAACACCTTCGACTTTTGCCGCAATAACTGCGCCATCTCTTCATTTTCAGAGGTGCCAGTCCCACCCCATGTGCGAAACTCCTTGGCCGTAAACGCTTGACCGGTGGCTGTAAACAGGTATTCATTAACGTCGGCCGATTCCACAGTTTGGGCATCACCCGCATCATCGATATATTGGAACAATTCTTGTCCTGGTAATTCCTGACACTGCCGGATCAAGCGGGAAGCACGCGCATCTTGGATGACTACCTGCTGATTTTGTCCGCTCTTACCAGGGAAGTCAAAGGATATCGTTGTGGTCGTTACCTCAACATGTTTGTTGCGCATGGTGGTCAAGCCATAAGAGTCATTTTGTTGTGCATACTCCCTGTTGCCCACCCGAATCAGTGATTCTTCTAACAACCTGACCACTGCCGCCACGACACGTTCACGAGGCAAACCATGCCGACGCAAATCTTTGTCGATTTGAGTACGCAGTTGAGGTAAAGACTCGCCAAAAGGCAGCAGACGATTAAATTTAGCCTGGTTGCGAACTTCCTGCCAACGAGAATGATAAATATATTGTTTACGATTTTTATCATCCTGGCCCGTAGCCTGAATATGTCCGCTTTCGTCGACACAAATCCATACGTCAGTCCAGGCCGGCGGTATGACCAGGGACTTAAATCGCTGCCGTATCTTGGGATCTCGTATTGTTTTGCCTTGGGCATCAATATAGGTAAACCCCCGTCCACATCGGCGTCGTTTGATGCCCGGCTCTTCGTCATTGACATAGCGTAGCCCCGCCTGCTTGGCTGACTGGACGGGATCAATGGCTAAATCAAGCGGGGACCTACCATTTTTATTTTTTGTTGAGTTTTGAGTTGAATTATTATTAGCCATGCAATTTTCTGAAAATCATCTACAGATTTGTTAGAGAGTAGGGGAATGAGTGCCAGATTACTATATATAGTGGTATAGGGTTTGGGTATAAGTTAGTCATAAAGGTAGGGAAAACCCCTATACCTCTACCGGCCTATTTGTGGCAAGATAAAAGAGGGTATTTTTCGAGGAGTTCAACATGGGCGCGGGCACACCATAGTTTGTAATGAATGAAAACGTAACGAAGGTTGCCAACCTGCTGCTTTTCCAGGTTAACAACCTGGGTTACATTTACAGAAGGGATTTAAGCGTTAAACATAGGTGGGACATTTTTATATGAGTGAAAGATCCGAGAAACAGCTTGATAAAAACGATTTGGCCAATGAACGTACCAAAATGGCTGAAACTCGTACAGAGCAGGCGGAGGAACGCACCGAATGGGCACAACGTCGCACGCTGTTGGCCAATGAACGTAATTTTAGCGCCTGGATTCGCACCAGTCTGGCTGCGATAGGGGTGGGGCTGGCTGTAGCCAGGTTTATAGATCAGGGGACCCAACCATTAGCGGCCCTTTTAGGGGTGATCCTCGTCCTTATAGGCGCCGGTGTTGGCATCATGGCAATTTGGCGTTACCAGAAGATTTCTGACTTCCTGGAGGAGGAAGGTATTCAAGTTACACCGAAATGGGTTGTCTTTTCCCTGATAGGGGGCCTACTTCTGTCAGCCACCATCATCCTGGTTATTATTTTATTTGTGAATTAGCTTATCTATAATAAGCAGCGCAGATCATATCTTCTATATACCTGCTGTATATACCTCGATTTATTCCCCGAAAACAATAATTTAATTACTATTGATAGCGTAAAGAAACCGCATCTTTGCAGATTTTAGAATAACAAATGTTTTAAAATACCTGGAGGTAAAAATGAAAGTTCAGAATTTAAACGACTTGTATGTTCACCAGCTAAAAGATTTGTATAGTGCTGAAAGTCAACTTATCGAAGCTTTACCCAAGATGGTTGACGCTGCTTCAGATAAAGAGTTAAAAGAGGCGTTTCAGAATCATCTGCAGCAGACCAGGCAGCATAAGGAAAAAGTGCAATCCTTGCTCCAAGAGCTTGAGTCTAATCCTACAAGCACTAAATGCAAAGGGATGGAAGGGTTAATTGAAGAGGGATCAGAAGCCATTAAGATGGAAGGTGACCAGGCTGCCCGGGATGCAGCCTTAATTGCCGCCGCCCAGCGTGTGGAGCATTATGAAATTGCAGGCTATGGGACCGTACGCAGCTATGCCCAGGAATTAGGGTATAAAGAGTCGGCGAATACGCTTGAAGCGATTTTAAAGCAAGAGAGCGAGACTGATGAACTGCTTACCCGGCTGGCGACCGGAGGAATATTGAGGAAAGGAGTTAACGCCCAGGCCCAAAGATAATTTAGGCAGAATGGTCTCCCCGTAAACTAGAAATAGGGTAGCCACCTGGGGGAAATAACGGCCGTTTCAGTTGGTGAAACGGCCGTTTTAATTTTCCCTAGGTGCTACATAGACAAAGTAGTCACGATTGAACACACCCCAGTTTGCCTGGGTTAAAAGCCGTTTGCCAAACAAAGCCCAACCGGTCCCCCCTATTTATCAACCGGAAATCGCTGCTGATGCTATTGTGTGGGCCGCTCACAATCGGCGACGAGAAATAGCTGTCACGTTTAATAGCGTTGTCCTGATGTGGGGCAATAAGTTGTTTCCCGGACTCGGTGATTGGTATTTGTCCCAAACCGGCTATCAATCTCAACAAACAAAGACACCGCGTGAGCCTGATAAGTCCTTCAACCTTTGGGAGCCCGTAGCCGGTGACTTTGGTGCCCGCGGCAGTTTTGATGACGAAGCACGGGAGCGCAGTTGGTTTTTGGCAGTAAATAAGCATTTACCGGCCATCTCCCTGATTGGCCTGGCTGTTTTGGGAACGATAACGGCCCTGTTGGGCAAAAATCAAAGACGGTAATTTTCAAAGTTCGGCAGACAACCGTAAAATTAAGAGCGGGCATTGAATGCGCCCCCCGGTTGACGTGTTTGTGAAGGAGCAAATCATTTGACCATCAATACGCAACAACCCATTCCTCCAACTTTTATACGCAAGGCTGTCATTGTCATTGGCTTGCTAGTGGCCGCAACCTTCCTCTTTCTCTTTGTTTGGCAAATACTGGATATATTCATGCTGCTGTTTGCCAGTATTTTGCTCACTGTATTTTTAACCAGTATCAGCGATATAATTCGAGCGTACACACCGCTCAGCCACCGCTGGGCATTGGCTCTTACTACTATTGTACTGATGGTTATTATGGGGATTTTTAGCGTATGGGCCGCCCCTAGTGTGATAGAGCAAGGATCCCAGTTAGGCACTAATCTGCAAAGTGCTATTGACAATCTGCAAGACAATCTCTCTCAGCAGACCTGGGCACAGCCCATTATTGATAGGCTTCCTGATTCGCAGGAGTTAGGCGCTACATTCGAAAACTTGCTTACCCACGCCTCCACTATTTTTTCGCGCACCTTTGGCGCAGTGATGAATGTGGTCATTATATTATTTATTGGCTTTTATCTGGCTTATGAACCGGATACCTATGTCGATGGGGCAATTAAACTGATACCAATTGCTTACCGGCAGCGTGCCAGGGAGGTGCTAGCTCATACAGCTTACACCCTGCGTTGGTGGTTAGCCGGTCGTCTGGTCACCATGGTTATTGTCGGCGTGATGGCAACGGTCAGTCTCTACTTATTAGATATTCCTTTAGCCCTGTTTTTAGGTTTCTTAGCCGGTTTCCTGGCCTTTATTCCTGTTGTTGGCCCGCTGTTAGCCCTTATCCCCCCCCTGCTCATTGCCTTTACTATTAGTCCAACCCGGGCATTATATGTTTTCCTTGTATATATGGCCCTCGAAATTTTAGAAAGCTACTTGATTACGCCAGTGATTCAACGCAAGGCAGTGGCTTTACCTCCCGTCCTTCTTATTTTTTTACAATTGATCTTAGGGTATCATTTTAACTTAATTGGGCTGATCATTGCGGCCCCGGCTGCAGCCGTGCTGGTAGTATTAATTAAAATGCTATACGTCGGCGATGTGTTGGGTGATTATAATACTGAGACGCTTAAAGAAGGCTCAGATTCTTCCCGCAGTACAGGGGCCGATACGCAGCAAGCTGCTTGATCCACCATTCAACTACTCCTTGGCCGCAAAGCCATCATACGGCCGTTCTCCCTTATCATGATCATCAATCTGCCACGTCTTGCGCCACAGGGAGCTGGCCCCGTCTATTTTGAGCGATTCGCCGCTGATATAGGCGGCCGCAGGCGAGAGCAAAAAGACGATGGCTGCGGCCACCTCGCTTTCGGTCCCCATGCGCTTGGCGGGGATGTCCTGAATGGTTTGCTCAATGAGGGGCCGCAGCGCCTCGCCGTAATGGGCCAGGCCGCTGGAGTCGATCAGGCCGGGAGCGACGGCATTGATGCGCACGCCGGCCCGCGCCCATTCCACGGCCAACGTTTTGCTCAGGTTTTCAATGCCGGCCCGGGCCGCGGCCGAATGAGCCATGCCGGGAAAGCCGCGCCACATTTCGATGAGCATGTTGACAATGACACCGCCGTGTTGACCCATATACTGGTTGAAGGCTTCGCGACACATCAAGAAGGTGCCGCGCAAATTGGTTTCGACGACGGCGTCCCAGCCTTTACTGGTCAACTGCTCGGCCGGGCTGAGGAACTGGCCGCCGCCGTTGTTGACCAGCCCGTGTACCGCACCCCGCTCGGCCAGCACCTGCTCAAACAGTTTCACGATTTGTTCCTCTTCACGCAGATTGCACTGGTAATGGGAGGCACTCCCGCCGGCCTCCGTTATCTCTGCCTGCACCCGTTCTAATTTAGTGCTGCGCCGCGAGGCCAGGACGACATGAGCACCCAGGCCGGCCAGTTCGTGAGCCACCGCCCGGCCGATACCGCTGCCACCTCCGGTGACAATAATGGTTTGTCCGCGGAATAAGTCGGATCGAAAGATAGATTGGTACATGATTGCTCCTTATTGGTTGTGGCGCCATGGAACAGGACGATGGACCATCGTCTATCGTCCATGGTCCATCGTCCATGGACCTATTGTTCGTCAGTCCCCGGGAATCCTGAAGAGCCGCTGGCTGTATTCATGGCGGCGATTTCTGTACGGAAACGGGTGATGCAGTTTTGGCTTTCTTCATCCTGGAACAGCTCGTAATGGTGCTTGCGGAAAGCCAGCTTGCTGCAGCGGTCATAAAAGTGGCGCGTACGCCGGTAGGCGCGCAGTCTACCACTGAACAGATGGCCCAGCCGTTTTTGCCAGCGTGCCAGGCCAGAGACGGCAATATCATATTGCTCTTGGCTAAGGAGGCCCAACTCGACCTCTTCACGCAGATATTCTCGTATCCAGTGCCGCTCCTGGGCCAGCGCCCAAATGATGATGACCAGGAAAAAGAAGGTGCTGCCCCAGTTGGCCAAAAAGGCCACCACGCAAATCAGGTTGCCAAAAGAGACGGTGAAGTTGTGCAGAAAATGGAGGAAAATAGCCATTGACAATCCGGCCAGCGGGGCCAGGATGCGGGTAGATTGTTTGGTGGAAAGGCGGGCCATGGCAATGCCCAGGCCCGTCATGGCCGTGTAGAGGGCATGGTTGAGGCCAAAGATGATGCCGCGCAGGAAGACCAGAATACCGAAGCCTTCTACGCCGGCCGTTTCAAATTCGTACATATAATAAAAGACGTTCTCTACCATGCCAAAACCCATGCCCACCATGGCCCCGTAAATGATACCGTCCAGCCAACTGTCAATCTCCCGGTGCCAGAAGATGAAGATGAGGAGCAGGGCCAGCCCCTTGGCGATTTCTTCAACCGGGGGGGCAATCAGGGCCGCAGTGAGGAAGTCGCCCATATCCGGTCCGGCCA
>JAWOIM010000247.1:0-3368 GCA_046484685.1 Chloroflexota bacterium
TCGTACTCCACCCATGCAGTGGTGGCCGTGAAGCAATAGATCTCGAGCGGCAGGCCCGTTGGACCAGGTTGCAGCTGGCGCACCATCAGCGTCATGCCGGGATGCACCCGCGGGTTCGCCTGCAGGTAGGCGGCGACGTAGGCCCTGAAAGTGCCGAGGTTGGTCACGCGCCGAGTGTTGTCCGGGTCCCGTTCCTGCTCGAGCAGGAGCCTGTTGTAGGCCTCGAGCGGGCCGATGATTCCCTACAAACGATAGGCAGCCTGGGCGGTGCTTTGACCATCGGCCGACCCAGCGCCATTGAACTCCACTACGGACACGCCGCCTCTGGCGAACCGACCGGCGACGCGCCCGTCGCTGCCGGCAGCGGCCACAGCCCGCCGGGGGAAACGATTGCTTTGGCCATCGACCCCAGCCGGCCGACGCCCAAAGGCGAACTGCGTTTCAACGAGGCCACGATGCGTTCGGACAATCCGGTGGCCGTCTGGCTTTTTGGGACGGTCCTCAACTACGCCATTGGCATTCCCGACAGCATGGTACGCAACTTGCAGCCGGGGGACCGGATCACCCTCAGCACCGACACCGGTGCCCGGCTTTCCTTTGTCGTGGCCGAGACGGGGCAGGCAGCCAGCTACGATGCCGGCCGTCTGCTCTCCCAAAACCGGCTGGGGCTGACCCTCTTTGCCCTGCCGGCCGCGGCCGAGACCGACGTGGCCTATGCCCTGGCCAACTATGACATTAGCGACGAGATGGGGCAGGGACCGGCCGTTTATGGGGTGGGTGAGGTGGTGGCCCTGCCGACAGGCGGTGAGTTGCAGGTAACGGCCGTGCAGTTTGACCATACGGCCGACGGCGGGCTGAGCGTCGTTATTAGCGGCACAACCAACCTGACAGCCGGCCAGACCCTCATGCTCTCTCTGGTGGCCGGCAGCGAGCAGACCACGGCCGTGCCCCTGACCTTGACCGCAGACGGCGGCTGGCAGATAAACCATACCCTACCCGGTGGACCCTCCCAGCCTTCCCATTCCCGACTCCTTGCCGAATTCCGCAGCCTGCCCGGCGGCGACCTGGTAGTGGTGGATTTAGGCGAAGCGCCCCGCCTGAGCGATGACCTGGCCATCGAGATAGAGGGCGCCTATTGGGACGAAGACCAGGCACGGGTACAGCTAACGCTGACCATAACCAACGCCGGCACCGGGGCCGTTTACCTTGGCCCTGACTTTATCCAATTGATACCTGAAGGAGGTGATGCCCATGGGCCAACAGCGCAGGCTGCGCCCCGCCTGCCGGAGCAAGTGCTACCCCGCTTGCCCTTCTTGATCCACCCGGGGGCAACGACGGGGCTGACAGTGTCGTTGCCCCCCCAATCTACATCCATGCGATTGCAAATCGGAGTTGATATCTGGGAATTGGGGCAATAGCCGAAGCAATAGCCGAAGCAGTAGCCGGGGCAATAGCCGAAGCAGTAGCCCAACGGTATCCCGGCCTCCGGGTCAGGCCCATAGCCGGCTGCCGTTTGCCAATGCCCCCTTTCCCGATCAGTCACCGGCAAGTGGCAGCCGTGAGATTTGCCGTCTGCAGCCGCCATTTGCCTCAGTAACTATTACAGTATAAGGAGAATACCATTATGTTGTCCACACAAACAAACCAGGAAGAAGCCGTTGTTCAGAAGCAGCACTATCCAAGCCTGACCGGCCGCATCCGTCCTCATTTGAACAAAATTGCCAGTCTGACGCTGGTCATGCTGTTTGTGGCCGCCTGTGCCCCCGGCGAAACGCCGCCGGCCGCCATCTGCGACACGTACGAACGCGCACTTTTTACCACTCAGTTGATGGGCGGGGCGGCCGTGCTGCTGGGGCTGGCCGTTCTCGGTTTTCGCAAGAACCTGTCGGCCATTCTGCCCTCGCAAGGGGCACAGGTGGGTGCGGTGGCCGGTTCTGTTGGGTTGGGCCTGATTCTGCTGGCCTTTTCTACCGACATCGGTAATCAGATATTGCTCGGCTTCGGCATTGAGAGTATTTGGATCCTGTGCGGGCTTTAGCGAGAGCAGAGTGGCAAAGCTTGTGCTGAGCTTGCCGAAGTATGGCAGAGCCTGCACTGAGCCGGTCGAAGTGGTGGCAAAGTAACCTCGCCACTCTTCGCTTGCTGTGCAAGCCCACCTTGCCACCCCTACCAAAGGAGCATCTATGTTTAGCGTCACCCATTTTCGTTCAGAGTTTATCGGCCACAACCAGGCCACTATCATCCGCAAAGTGACGATGACCCAGTTCATGCTGGTTATCATCGTAACGGTGCTGGGGGTGGGGCTGTTTGGTGCCCCGTATTGGCTGGCCCCGCTCTTTATCGTGGCCGGTTATGTGGCCGGCTATAACCACAACGGTGAGATTCTGCTCAAGCGACTGCTGGCCTATGTCACCGTCTGGCTGCGCCACCTGGCCGGCCGTCCCCAAATCATCGACGTCCAGGCCGAGTGGGACACCGTGCGTCTGCAAGCCGAACGGCAGCAAATCCGGGGTGCCTTTGCCGCCACCGTCATCGTCGAAGGATGAGAGATAGTTGATCCACAGATTACACAGATTACACAGATGAAAAATCTGCGTAATCTGCGTAATCTGTGGACTGCTTCTAAGGATTTCCCATGCGTGTATTTCAAGTATCACTACCTCACTTTTACCAGATTGACAGCGAGGATCAGTCGGCCATGCTGGGCCAGATGGTCTCCCTGTTTGCCGGGCCGGTGCAGCACTGCCGCTTTCTCACCTTCGTCATGCCCGCCAGCCTGGAGCGGCTGGAGCGGGAACGGCGGCGGCTGGCCATGAGCATCCCCGACGACTGCGCGCGGCGGGGATTGATGGAGGAAGTGCGCATGATTGGGGAGTGGGCGCGGCGGGGCCAGATGCGCAAGACGCGCCACTACCTGGTGGACTTCGGCGACGCCATTACCGGCAGTGACCTGGCCCACTGGCGGGTGGCGGCAGGTCCGGGGGAGGAAGGTTATCCCCAACTGCCCATCCCCGGCAGCTACGCCGAGTACCACGACCACATGGCCCCGGTCCTGCCCCGCAAAAACGGTGGCTTCCAAGCCGACAACAGCCGCCACCACTATGGCATCCTGGCTTCCTATCAGCTCACTCGCACCTGGGACTGGCGGCACCCGCTGGCCCAAACCATTACCGCCGCCGACGGGCCCATGGTCATCTGCATCGACATTCGCAAGGTCCACCCGGAGCGGGTTACGGCCTCGGCCGAATTCTGGCAGGGCATGATCTTAAACGGCCAGGACCGCAACGCCCTCATCGCCAGTGAAGAAGCCGAAGCCTCGTTGACAGTGCGCGACGAAGCGGTGCATCACGTGCGCGTGCTGTTTATGC